>JAMPXL010000247.1 GCA_023701165.1 Geothrix sp.
CCACGGTTTACCCATAAATAGAACTGATTCTCATAAAAATTAACAACTCTTAACGCCGGGGCATTGCCTTCTGTCATCTAGCCTTTTCTCACACTCACCTGTCCTTTCTTTCCCACCCACCCTTACCGGAGTTTCGACTCCCCGGAGGTCATTTATGCCATCCCGCCTCGCCCTTCGCCTCGCCGCCGCCACCCTCCTGGTGATTCCGGGTCTCGTGGCCCGTCCCGCCGAGAACCCCCTCGCCGATGAGGCGCGCCGCCACCTGGACGCCCGCGTCCACCAGCTGGGCCTGGACCGGAACCACGGGTTCGCCACCAAGAACCTCTTCGAAGAGGCCACCGGCGAAGCCCATGTCCGCATGAACCAGCTCTACAAGGGCGTCCGCGTCTTCGAGGGCGAGACCATCGTCCACATGCGCGGCGGCCTGGTCAGCGGCCGCACGGACGCGCTGGTGCGGGGCCTCAACCTGAACGTGGCCCCCTCCCTGGGCGCCGCTGAAGCCCTCGCCGCCACCCACCAGGCCCTGGCGCCCCGCGGCGCCTACGCCCACACGCCCACCTCCGAGCTGGTGGTCGCCAGCCTCTCCCGGCCCACCCTCGCCTACTACGTCCACACGGAGCTCGAGAACGAGGTGGATGGCACCCGCCACACCGACTTCCTGGTGGACGCCCACACCGGCGCCATCCTGGAGTCCTGGAACGCCCTCCACACCAGCGCCGCCAACGGCACGGGCCGCAGCCAGTACAGCGGCACCGTCACCTTGAACACCAACCTCAACGGCGCCACCTACGAGCTGTTCGACACCACCCGCGGCGCGGGCGTGAAGACCTACAACCTGAACCACGCCACCTCCGGCACCGGCACGCTCTACACCGACGCCGACAACACCTGGGGTGATGGCCTCAACTACGTGGAGGGTTCCTCCACCACCGCCGACAACGGCCAGACCGCCGGCGTGGATGCCCACTACGGCGTCCAGACCACCTGGGACATGTACAAGAACGTCTTCGGCCGCAACGGCATCGACGGCGCCGGCAGCGCCACCTACAGCCGCGTCCACTACAGCAGCAGCTACGACAACGCCTTCTGGTCCGACAGCTGCTTCTGCATGACCTACGGCGACGGCAGCTCCTTCACGACCCTCACCTCCATGGACGTGGCGGGCCACGAGATGACCCACGGCGTGACCTCCCGCACCGCCGCCCTCACCTACCGCGGCGAGTCCGGCGGCCTCAACGAGTCCATGTCCGACATCTTCGGCACCCTGGCCGAGTTCTACCGCGGCACCACGGGCGCCACGATTCCCACCACCGGCGGCAACTGGACCATCGGCGAGCAGCTCCGCACCACCCCCCTGCGCTACATGTACAAGCCCAGCCTCGATGGCCGCAGCCCCGACGCCTGGTCCTCCACCCTCAAGCGCCTGGACGTGCACTACAGCTCCGGCCCCATGAACCGCTGCTTCTACTTCCTCAGCCAGGGCACCGGCACGGGCAACTACGCCTCCACCTACCTGCCCGGCGGCATGACCGGCATCGGCAACGACAAGGCCGGCCGCATCGTCTACAAGGCCCTCACGGCCTACATGACCTCCAGCACCACCTATGCCGGCGCGAAGACCGCCTGCCTGAATGCCGCCGTGTCCCTGGGCTATCCTGCCGGCTCCGTGGAATACACGGCCGTCGTGAACGCCTTCAAGGCCATCAACGTCAACTAGCGACGGCCCCTCCAGCCCCAGCGCCCCGGTCCGCCGGGGCGCTGTTGTTTTGGCGGCCAGGGCCCGAGTAGTGTGGGTCATGGAATCCTCCACCCGGCGCACCTGCCCCAGCTGCCAGAACCGCCTGTCCCCCCTCGCGGCGGAGTGCCCGGAGTGCGGCTTGGCCCTGGCGCCGCCCCGGCTGGGCCGCCCCTTCCTCTTCCAGGCCTCGGCCCTGGCCCAGGCCTCCTTCGAAACGTCGGCCAAGACCCTGACCGCCCCGGCTCTGGGCCGCGTGGCGGCGGTGGCCGTCGACATCGCTCCGGAGGAGCTGGAGCGCCCCCCCGCGGAGGCCGCCTCGCCTGCCGCCGGACAGCCCCGCGCGGCCCTGGGCTCCGAGGACCCCGTCGCCAGCTTCTGGCCCCTGGTGAAGGTGGAGGCCACCGAGGCCCTGCTTCTGGTCCTGGTCCAGGCCCTGGCTCTGGCCCTCCCCGCCTGGCTGGCAGGCGTGTCGCCCCTCCGCCTGCTGACGGGGGCCTGGCTCCTGGTGGTTCCCTACCTGCTGGCCGTCTCCTGGATGCTGTTCATGGCGCCCCTGGTGCTCACGGGCCGGTCGCCGTTCATGGGCCGCTTCGGCGTGACCCTGCCTGAGAACACCCCCGAACGCCGGATGACCTTCTCCCTCGTGCACATGCTGTCGGTTCTCTGCTTCCCCCTCAGCTTCCTCTGCATGGTGCTGAGCCCCCGCCACCAGACCCTGGCGGAGCTGCTCAGCGGCCAGGAGCTGCTGGCGCGGCCCGTGGGGCGGATGCGCTAAGGGTGACTACTCCGGCAGGTGCATGGGCACCGAGGTCACGATGATCCCGGGCTTCATCAGCAGGGCGGCCTTGATGCGGAGGGCGCTCTGGTTGTGGAGGAACTGCTGCCACCAGCGTGGCGCGATGAACTCCGGCAGGATCACCGTGAGGGCCAGTTCCGGCTCGGCGGACCGGATCCGGTCCACCTCCTCGAGGATGGGCTCCACGATCTTCCGGTAGGGGCTGGGCAGGCAGCGCAGCGGCACGCCCACGCCGTAGATGGTCCAGTCCGCCCGCAGCTTCTCCATGGCGGGACTTTCGCGGGCGCCATCCGAGCCCAGGTCCACCGTGAGGGCCTCCACCCGGTCCCCCGCGATGAGGCGCCCGTAGAGCAGGGACTGCACCACCCCCCGGTGGATGCCGTTGACCAGCACGAGGGCATGGTGCTTGGCGGGCAGGAAGGCGTCCGTGCGGCTGGCCGCCAGACGGGACTTCACCCGTACGTAGTGCCGCCGGATGTTGAAGTGGATCACCACCAGGATGGGCACCAGCAGGATCACGATCCAGGCCCCGTGGAGGAACTTGGTGATGGCGATGTCCAGGAGCACCACAAAGGCCGTGAGGGCGCCCAGGCCGTTGATGGCGGCCTTCGCCTGCCAGTGCCGCCCCCGGACTTTCCGCCAGTGCGCCACCATCCCCGTCTGGCTGATGGTGAACCCCATGAACACGCCGGCCGCATAGAGGGGCAGCAGCATGTCCGTGTTGGCGTGGAAGAGCCAGACCAGCAGGCCCGAGAAGAAGAACAGGATCAGGATGCCGTTGGAGAACACCAGCCGGTCCCCCTGGCTGGCGAACTGGCGGGGCAGGAAGCCGTCCCGGGCCTGGAGGGCCGCCAGCCGGGGAAAATCGGCAAAGGCCGTGTTCGCGGCCACCACCAGGATGGCGAAGGTGAAGGCCTGGGCCAGGTAGTAGACCAGCCGG
>JAMPXL010000248.1 GCA_023701165.1 Geothrix sp.
GAGGCCCGGTAGCTGAAGTCGAGGAGATCCACGCATCCAAGCTCTCACGAATCCGCCCCTGGCGGCATCATGGAGGAATGACCGAACGCGCCCCCCTGGACGTCCTCATCGTCACCGGCCCCCTGGGCGCCGGGAAGACCACCGCCGTGAACCGCCTGCTGAAGGCCGAGGTGGCCGCGGGCCGCCGGGTGGCCGTGCTCATCAACGAATTCGGCGCCATCAGCGTGGACGGCACCCTGGTGGACGCGGAGCGCCCCGAGCTGGCGGGGGTGGAGAACCTGGTGAACGGCTGCGTCTGCTGCAGCCTGCGCGATGACGTGGTGGCCACGCTGAAGGCCTGGTGCGACCAGCCCGAAGGCCAGCGACCCGAGCGGGTGGTGCTGGAGACCACGGGCCTCGCCGACCCCACGGACCTGCTGGACCTGGAGCTGGAGCCCGCCCTGGCCGGGCGCCTGCGGCTGGCGGGCCTGCTCTCGGTCATCTCCTGCCTCGCTCCCGTCGACCACCTGAAGACGAGGCCCCTGCTCCACCGCCAGGCGGCGCTGGCCAGCCTCATCCACCTGAGCAAGGCCGACCTCGACCCTTCCGCAGCCGTGGCCTGGGAAGGCGAATTGCGCACCGCGTTCCGCCACATCCCCCTGGTGCCCACGCGCCACGGCGCGGCGCCCGAGGACAGCCCCGACCCCTGGCTCGGTGACGTCCGGCCCCTGCCCGAGGGCTGGGCGCCCTCCGGCGGCGCCAGCTTCGCCGCGGCCCGCTCCCTCACCCTGCATTGGGACCACCCCGTGGACCCCTCCGCCCTGGAGGCCCTGCTCCTCGCCCCCCCCGCCGAGGGTGAGCTGCTGCGGGCCAAGGGGGTCTGCGCCTTCGCCGGGTGGGCCGCGCGCAACGACGGCAGCGACCGCTGGGCCTTCCAGCTGGCGGACGGCCGCCTGGAGATCTCGCCCCTGCCCCTGCTCCCGGACGGCCCCGCCGCCTGCGCCGCGGTGGTCATCGGCACGGGGCTCGACGCCACCCATTGGAAGAAAGCCCTTCGCGATCTGGAGCGGCCGCCGGAAGGTGGCCGCCGCAAAGTCCTTCTCAATCGCTGATCTGGGCACCCGAGGGGGCCAGATCAGCGCCCCCTTGGTATCATCGCCATTCGCCCGACCCCGGGATGCAAGGAGCAGGTGTGGATCAAGTGCTCGACCTCATGGCCAAGGAGCTCAAGCTCCCCCGCGCGGGTGTGGCCGCCATCGTGGCGCTGCTGGAGGAGGGCAACACAGTCCCCTTCATCGCCCGGTACCGGAAGGAGGCCACCGGCTCCCTCGACGAAGTGGCCATCCGCAACGTGGAAGACCGCCATGCCTACTACAAGGACCTGCTGGACCGCCGCAAGACCGTCCTGAAGTCCATCGACGAGCAGGGCAAGCTCACCCCGGAGCTGAAGGCCAAGATCGAGACCACCTGGGTGAAGGCCGAGCTGGAGGACCTCTACCTGCCCTACAAGCCCAAGAAGCGCACCAAGGCCACCGTGGCCCGGGAGCGCGGCCTGGAGCCCCTGCTGGATTCCCTGCTGGCCGACGAGAGCGGCGCCGACCCCTTCCTCATCGCCGAGCCCTTCATCAAGGACGAGGACGGCCTGCGCGCCCCGTCGGAATGCCTCGAGGGCGCCGGCCACATCCTGGCCGAGCGGCTGACGGAGGACGCGGCCATCCGCGCCTGGCTGCGCCTCGAATTCCATGAGCAGGGCGTGCTGAAGTCCGAGATCCGCGAAGAGCGCAAGGCCGACCAGGCCGCGCTCCGCTTCAAGCCCTACTTCGACTTCTCCGAACCCATCCGCAAGATCCCCAGCCACCGCCTGCTGGCCCTCCGCCGCGGCGAGAAGGAGGAGATCCTCACCGTGAAGCTCCTCGTGGAGCGCGAGAACCTGGTGAGCCAGCTCGCCTCGAAGGTGCAGATCGCCTCCGGCAGCGGCTACCGCCGGTTCCTGAACGAAGTCGCCGGCGACGCCTTCGACCGGCTGCTGGCCCCCGCCATCGAATCCGAAGTGCGCTACGAGGCCAAGAAGAAGGCCGACGGCGAGGCCATCAAGGTCTTCCAGACGAACCTGGACCACCTGCTGCTGGCGCCCCCCGCGGGCCAGCGCTGCACCCTCGGCGTGGACCCCGGCATCCGCACGGGCTGCAAACTCGTGGTCATCAACCGCCTGGGCCAGCTGGTGCAGAACGAGGTCATCTACCCCCTGGAGCCCAAGCGGGACCTGGAGGGCAGCCGCGCCATCCTCGAGAAGCTCTGCACCGGGAATCCCATCGAGGCCATCGCCATCGGCAACGGCACCGGCGGCCGCGAAGTGGAGGCCTTCATCCGCGAGTGGCTGCGCGAGACGAACCGCACGGGCCTCATCTGCGTCAGCGTGAGCGAGGCCGGCGCCTCGGTGTACTCCGCCAGCGACATCGCCCGGGAGGAGTTCCCCGAGCATGACGTCACCGTGCGCGGCGCCGTGAGCATCGCCCGCCGCTTCCAGGACCCCCTGGCCGAGCTGGTGAAGGTGGACCCCAAGAGCATCGGCGTGGGCCAGTACCAGCACGACGTGAACCAGACCGCCCTCAAGAAGGGCCTGGATGACGTGGTCGAGAGCTGCGTGAACCGCGTGGGCGTGGACCTCAACAGCGCCTCCTACAAGCTGCTGGCCTACGTGGCGGGCATCGGCGAGGGGCTGGCCAAGAACATCGTGGCCCACCGCTTCGAGCACGGCGCCTTCAAGCGCCGGGAACAGCTCCTGGAGGTCGGCCGCTTCGGCGCCAAGGCCTTCCAGCAGGCCGCGGGCTTCCTCCGCATCCACGAAGGCGAGGACCCCCTCGACGCCTCCGCCGTGCATCCGGAAAGCTACCCGGTGGTGCAGCGCATCTGCCAGTTGGCGGGCAAGACCGTGTCCGAGCTCATCGGCAACGACGCCGTGCTGGACAGCCTCGACCCCAAGCTCTTCGTGGATGAGAAGGCCGGCGTGGAGACCGTGAAGGACATCCTGGCCGAGCTGAAGAAGCCCGGCCGCGATCCCCGCCACCGCTTCGAGGTGGTGCAGTTCCGCGAGGGCGTGAACAAGCCCAGCGATCTGGAAGTGGGCATGGACCTCCAGGGGATCGTCACGAACGTCACCGATTTCGGCGCCTTCGTGGATGTGGGCGTCCACCAGGACGGCCTCGTGCACCTTTCCGAGATCGCCCACCGCTACGTGAAGAACCCCGCGGACGCCCTCAGCGTGGGCCAGGCCGTGAAGGTGAAGGTGCTGGCCGTGGACCTGGAGGCCAAGCGCATCGCCCTGTCCATCAAGGCCCTGCTGGCCGCCCCCGAAGGCGCCGACAAGCCCCAGCAGCACCATCGCCGCCCCGGCCCCCGACCGCCCCGGCCCCAGGCTGGACCCCAGACCGGCGCCCGCCCCCAGGGGCCCCGCCCGCCCCGGACCGACGGTCCC
>JAMPXL010000249.1 GCA_023701165.1 Geothrix sp.
CCCACGCGGCGGATCCCGCCGCGGCGGCTGAGGCCATCGTGGCGGAGATGGAAGCCTGATGAGCGCAGGCTCGCCCCTCGTCTTCCGGCCCTCCTTCGCCCAGCGCGGCATGGCCGTCCTGCTCTTCGCGGGCTCCTGGCTGGTGGGGGTCCGCGCCCTGGCCCAGATCCTGGAACGGCTGCCCGTGCTGCGGGCCTCGTTGAAGGTGGCCGCGGCCGCCAGCGAGCCCACCTGGTCCTACTGGGTGGCCATCGCGGCCGCCATCGGCGCCGTGGTGGCGGGGGGCCTGCTCCTCATCGCCACGCTGATCTGCGTGCTGATGGTGGAGGGCTCGCAGGTGCTGGTGGATGAGCTGGGCCTCTCCGTGGAGCACAACGCCCTGCCGGCGCCCCTGGCCCGTAAGCTGGGCGCCGGGCGCCTGCTTTGGAAGCGGATCTCCCGGGTGGAGCGGTCCGGCCCCTTTTTCGTGCTGCGCGGAGGCGGTGAGCCGGGCCAGAGCGGCCCGAAGGATCCGACCCTCCGCTTCCTCATGGTGGACCAGCTGGAACGGCTGGTGCTCATGGTGCTGGAGCGCAGCCCCAACCTGAAGCATGGGGATTGACTCCGCCTACATCTTCGGGCGGCTGAGGTAGGCCTCGGCGCCCTTCATCTCGGCGGTTGGACCGTGGGCGGGCTTCTTCGCCCGCGTCTTGTGCTGCTTCAGGCCCCAGAGGGCGGCCAGCTCCGTGGCCTCGGGGTTGCCGGGCGCCAGGGACAGGACCTCGGCCAGGTCGGCGCGGGCCCTGTCCACCTGCCCGAGCTTCTCCCGCAGCAGGGCCCGCTTCATGAACCCCCAGGGATTGGCCGGTTCAAGCGCGATGATCTCGGCGTATTCCGCCTCGGCCTCCGTGAAGCGGCCCTCCTCCTCGGCGGCCTCGCCGCAGAGCAGGTTGGTGACGGCGCAGAAGCCCAGCCAGGCCTTCTGCTCGGCGAACTCGGCGGGTGTGAACCGCGACTTGGCCCGGGCCTGCTGGGCCACCCGGTCGATGTGGCGCAGGGCCTTTTCGGTGTGGCCGTCCACCCGGGCGAAGATCTCGGCATCGCCTGAGGCCCGGTAGAAGTCCTTCCGGATGCGGCCCTCGGCGCGGTACTGATCGAACATGCGGGTGCCCGGGTACAGCGCCAGGGGGCTGATCTGGCAGTCCTGGGGCCGGGTGTCGCGGATGAAGGCGGCGGTCTCCTCGACATCGGCCCAGGTCTCCCCGGGGATGCCCGTGATGAGGTAGATGCCCAGGTTCATGCCCACCTTGCGCACCAGGCCCAGGGCCCGGCGGGCGTGGCGAAGGTTGGTGCCCTTGTCCAGCAGCTGCAGCACGCGCTCGCTGCCGTGCTCCACGCCGAACTGCATGAATTCGCAGCCCGCCCGCTTCATGGCCACCAGCCGGTCCTCGTCCACCAGGTTCACGCGGCTCTGGCAGTTCCAGAGGGGATGCAGGCCGCTCTCCTGGATGCCCTTCATCAGGGTCAGCACCCGGTCCCGGTTGGCCGTGAAGGTGTCGTCCCGGAAGCTGAAGTAGGTGAGGCCGTGCTGCGCGCGCAGCAGCCGTATCTCCCGCAGCACCGACGGCGCGCTGCGGAAGCGGATGGACGTTCCCCAGAACTCGGGGGTGTTGCAGAAGTTGCAGGTGGCCGGGCAGCCCCGGCTGGTGCTGAGGTAGGCCAGCTGCCCCACGTCGTTGAGGAAGTCCGCCTCGAGGTGTTCCGCGGGGATGCCGATGGCATCGAGGTCCTCTAGGGGGGGCTGGGGCAGGGTGCGGCCTTCGCGGAGGATGAGGCCCGGCGTCCGTTTCCACAGGCCGGAACCCGGGGCCGTCTTCAGCCGCTCGGCGATGCCCAGCAGCACCGCTTCGCCCTCGCCCTGCACGATGCCATCCAGGGCCGGGCAGTCCTCGAAGACCTCGTCCGCCAGGTGGGTGGGGTGGGGGCCCCCCGCCAGCAGGATGGCGCCGGGGCAGGCCTCCCGGGCCCAGGCGAGCAGCTCATAGGACCGTTTCCGGTTGAAGGTGAACATGGAGACGCCCATCACCGATGGGTTCTGGGCCTTCAGGTAGGTCAGAACCTCCTTCCGTCCCTTGCCGCTGAGGTTCGCCACCCGGCAGGGGAAGTCCCGGGACTTGAGCATGGCCTGCAGGTAGCCGAGACCGATGGGCAGGAAGGTCATCCATTCGTCCCCGAACCCGCTGCGGGGAGCGCTGTAGGCGAGCAGGGTGCGGGGAGGGGTCATGGGGTCCGAAAGCAGAGCTTTCCAGTGTAGGGAACGGAATCCATGATGGAAGCAGGCATTCCAACCACGGAGGAAACTTGGCCGGAAATCTGATCCGGAATCCGGAGACCATCACCGAGATCACCGCCCGGGCCTGTGGCCAGCACGAGCTGATGATCCTGGTGACCCCCTACCTCCGGTTCGAGACCTCCTTCCTGAAGCTGGAAGGCGCCGAGATCCACGCGGCCGCCACCATGGGCCGGGAAGATGCGATGTACGGGCTCCGGAACGCGGGCCTGCGGCTGCGGTTCCCCCATGGGGTGAGCTTCCTGGAGGGCCCCACCCAGCTGCGGGGCTTCGGCATGGTGGAGGGCCGCCGGACCATCCGGCTGGCGGTGCCTGCGGCCCTGCAGGATGACGACCACCGCGCCGCCTACCGGGTGGATCGCGTGGGCCGGGTGGCCGCCACCTTCAGCACCCCCGGCCTCGACCTCCTGGCCGGAACGCTGGTGGACATCAGCACCACGGGTGCCCGGATCTTCAGCCCGGAGGGCCTGGGGGCGGCCGGCCTCCAGCCCGGGGACGATGTGGTGGTCACGATCCCCCTGATCGAAGGCATCCGCATCAACACCAAGGCCAAGGTCCGCCATGTGCAGGGGCGCTCCTTCGGTGTCGAGTACACCCCCCGGCTGCCGGAGGAGGTCCTCGAGCCGCTGGCCCGGTGGACCTTCGAGCGCCGGGAAGAGGACCTGGACCGGCTCGCCTCCCGCGGGCCCCGGGCGGTCCCCGGGGGCGGGGCCAGCGCCCCGGCGGGCCTCCATTCGGGGCTGCTGCTGGTCTCCCTGGACCAGGCCCTGGAGGGCGCGCTCCAGGACCTCCTGGGGGGCATGCAGCCCCTCCGGAGGCTGGCGCCGGCCATCCCCACCCTCAAGGAGGCCCTGACCCAGCACCCCGCCCTGGTGCTCTTCCACCTGCCCAACCTGGGGCTGGACGAGCGGCGGCGCCTCAAGACCATGGTGGAACTGGTCCAGGGGCGCGTCCCCTTCCTCCTGCTGGGCACGGGCATGGAGGGCGGGCCCCTGCTGGAGCTGGGCTCGGAACTGAAAGCCGCGGTCTCCATCGTGTTCAACCCGGAGCGGGCCGTCTTCTTCCAGCGCCTCGTCCTGGGCGTGCTCCGCCGGACCTACGAGGGCGGGGAGTCCCCCATGGTGC
>JAMPXL010000250.1 GCA_023701165.1 Geothrix sp.
CAGCAGGCCCAGGCTGAAGGCCTCGGGGTGGACTTCGAGCCGGCCGGACTCGATCTTGGCCAGGTCCAGGATGTCGTTCAGCAGCCCCAGCAGGTGCTGGCCGGAGGCATAGCTGTCCTGGAGCATGGACCGCATCTCCTCGGCATCGTCGTAGAGGCCGTCCATGACCAGCCGCGTGAAGCCCAGGATGCCCGTGAGCGGCGTGCGCAGCTCATGGCTGGTGAGGGCCAGGAATTCGCTCTTGAGCTGGTCGGCCTCGCGCAGGGCGTCGTTCACGCGCTCCAGTTCGAGGGTCTGCCGCTGGAGCGCGTCCCGCTGCTCGGAGAGGTCCCGGAACAGCCAGGCGTTGTAGAGCGAGATGGCCGCCTGGCGCTGGAGGATGGCGATGGTGTCCTGCTCCTCCTCCTCGAGCTTCCGGTCCCCGGGCATGGCGAGGACGGCGAACCCCAGCAGCAGCAGCTGGTGCTCGAAGGGCACGAAGTAGAGGGAGGCGCCCTCGGCCCCCTGCAGCGCGCCGAGGGCCCCGCCTCCGCAGGCGGCATCCAGCCACTGGCTCTGGAACAGCACCAGGGGCGTCTCGGGAAAGGGATTCGGGGCCGGGAGCTTCATGGCCGACCATTCCGCGCGGGTGAGGCCGGCGCCCTCCTTGGGCACATAGCCGGAGCCGCCATCCTCCAGCGTCCACACCACGGCCCGCGGGCAGTGGAACTCCTGGGCCAGCACGTCGAGGACCACGCTGACCACCTGGCCGCCCTTGGAGGTGGCCGCGAGGATCTCGGACACGTGCTGGAGCACCTGCATCTGGTGGGAGCGGCGGCTCAGCTTGGCCCGGAGGTCCCGGGACTCGTGCATGGCCTGGGTGAGCTGCCGCTGGGCCTGCATGAGCTCGGCCAGCAGCTCGGCTCCCTGGGGCCGCGGCGCCTGGGCCTGCGGGACCTGCTTGGGTCCAGAACCCGTGGCGCCCGGCGCGGGAACGGTCTTCGGCCCCGACCCCGCTTTCACGGGAGGCGGGAGCGGCTTGGGGCCGGAGGACGGGTTGGAGAGGGTCATGGGACTCCAGGATGGCCTCATGGGGGGACACTGCCAAGATGGAGCCATGGCCAACCGAGCCCAGCCCCTCTCCCTGCAACGGATCGTCTTCCTGTCGGTGTCCGTGGTGCTGTGCCTCCAGGTGGGGTGGTGGATCCGCCTGCAGATCCGGGAATCCGGACGGCTGCTGGAGGTGAGCACCCGGGCCCTGAAGGCCGGGCGGGCCCAGGCCTGGCAGATGGACAGCCTGACGCTGCTCACGACCCTCCACTCCCAGCCGGATCCCTCGTCCAGGACCGGGTCCGTGGAAGGGCGCCATCCCACCATGCCCAGCCTTGCGGAACGCCGGCAGGCCATCCAGACGGCCTTCCCCCAGGTGGAACTCGTCCCCCGGCCCATGGCGCCGGATGACCCGGTCCTGCTGGACGGGGCCGCCTACCTGACCCTGCGCCCCGGCCCCCTGAAGGAGCTGGAGGACCAGCGGTGGCACGCGGTCTTCCGGGCCAGCACCGAGGGCGCCTTCATGGTGTTCGCCGTGCTGTTCGGCTTCGTCCTCCTGTACCGGAAGCTGTCGGAGGAAGTGGACCTGAAGCTGCGCCAGAGGAACTTCACGTCCGCCGTCACCCATGAATTGAAGACGCCCATCGCCTCCCTGCGGGTATGGACGGAGACCCTCTTCACCCGTGAGCTGGCCCAGGAGCAGCGCCAGCGGATCCACGGGCTCATGGAAAAGGATCTGGAGCGCCTGAATGAGCTGGTGGGGAACCTGCTGGACGTGGCCCGGGCCGAATCCGGCAGCCTCGTCCTCCACCTCACCCCGCTGGAACTGGCGCCCTGGCTGAAGGGCGTCTGCGAAGGCATGGACCACCGGCTGGGCCCCGGCGCCCTCGGCCTCCGCCTCGAGGTCTCGCCCGATCCCCTCTGGGTGGACGCGGATTCCAAGGCCCTGGGCACGGTCATCGAAAACCTGCTCTCCAACGCCTACAAGTACGCCGCCGAACCCCGGAAGACCACCGTGACCCTGGATGGCGATGGCGACGACGTGCTGCTCGTGGTGAGCGACCAGGGCCACGGCCTCAGCGCCAAGGATCTGCCCCGGGTCTTCCACCGCTTCTTCCGGGTGGGCGACGAGATGACCCGGCAGGTGGCGGGCACCGGGCTGGGCCTCTTCCTGGTGAAGGAGATCGTGGTCCGCCACGGCGGCGACGTGCGGGCCTCCAGCCGCGGGGTCGGCTTCGGCTCGGCCTTCACCATCCGCCTCCCCCGCCGGAACCCGCCGGAGGAAGGATGAGCCCCGCGTCCGCGGACCCCGCCGAGCCGGCCCTGGTCCAGGCCGCGGCCGGGGGCGATGCCGAGGCCTTCGAAGCCCTGGTCCGCCCCCACCTGGGCATGCTCTTCCGGGTCATCGACCGCATCATGGGCAACGAGACCGAAAGCCAGGATGTCCTGCAGGACGCCCTCATCACCATCCACCGGGAGCTGCCGGGCTTCCAGGGCGCCAGCAAGTTCAGCACCTGGGCCTACCGCATCTGCGTGAACCAGGCCCTCATGGCCCGCCGGAAGCGGGTCCGCCGCCGGGAGGACGCCATCGAGGATCTGATGCCACGTTTCGGCGACGACGGGCATCACATGAACGTGGACACCATCCTCGACTGGAGCGAGGAAGCGGAGGCGCTGGTGAAGGTCGAACAGGATCAGCTGCAGGCCAGGGTCCGGGCGGGCCTGGACCGGCTATCCGACGACCAGCGCGCCGTCTTCGTCCTGCGCGACCTCGAAGGCTGGAACACCGAGGAGATCGCCCGCCACCTGGGCATCCCCCGCGAGCGGGTGCGCCAGCGCGTGCACCGCGCCCGCCTGGCCCTGCGGGCCCTGCTGCCCGAATTCGCGCCACCGGCGGAGGACCGATGAATCCCTTCATGCCCACCTGCGCGGAGGCCGTCGGCCTGCTCACGGACCTGGAAGACCACGCCCTCGGCCCCCTCGACTGGTTCGGGCTGAAGCTCCACTTGAGCCTCTGCCCCCCCTGCCGCGCCTTCCTCGCCAGCCTCCACCGGACGCCCGCCCTGCTCCGCGCCTGCTGGACCGGCACCCCCGGGCCCGCCGCCGAGCTGGCCCTGGCCGGGGCCCTGGCCGCGCTGCGGGAAGGCCGCGTGCCCACGGGCCCCAGCCACCATCCAGAGGAGGAGGCCTGGCGGGCCCTGGAACCCGGCGGGGATGCTCTCACCGCCCTGCTGCTCCGGGTGCACTTGGGCCATTGCAACGAATGCCGGGACGCCCGCGGCGGGGATGCCGCCATCCTTCCCGGCAGCCCCTCGGGCGCGGGCCCCCTGGCGGCCCTCCAGTCCCATCTGCCTCCGCAGGATCAATGGCGCTGGACGCGCCGGGGCCTGGGCGGGGCCCAGGTGGCCCGG
>JAMPXL010000251.1 GCA_023701165.1 Geothrix sp.
ATCCAGGGCGGGCCTGGGTATGGGGTTCACGGTCCTGGGACAGTGGCGTTTAGTCACGATACCCTGGAAGGTCCCCCCCGGAGTCCGCCATGTCTGCCTACATCCTGTCTGCCACCCGTACCGCCGTAGGCTCCTTTGGGGGCGCCCTCAAGCCCTTGAATGCCGTCCAGATGGGCGCCCTCGCCATCGCCGAGGCCCTGGCCCGGGCCGGGGTGGCCGCCGACCAGGTGGGGGACGTGGTCCTGGGCAACGTGCTCCAGGCGGGGAGCGGGCAGAACGTGGCGCGCCTGGCGGCCCTCAAGGCCGGACTGCCCCACGCCACGCCAGCGCATACCCCCAACCAGGTCTGCGGTTCCGGGCTCAAGGCCGTGGGCCTCGGCGCCCAGTCCATCCTGATGGACGATGCGGCGTTCGTGGTGGCCGGCGGCACCGAAAGCATGTCCAACGCGCCCTACCTGCTGCCCGCCGCCCGCTGGGGCGCCCGCATGGGCCACGCCCAGCTCATCGACAGCATGATCCAGGACGGGCTCTGGTGCGGCCACGGCGATACCCACATGGGCATCACCGCCGAGAACGTCGCCGCCAAGCACGGCATCACCCGCGAAGCCCAGGACGCCTTCGCCCTTCAGAGCCAGACGAAGGCCGCCGCCGCCCAGGCCGCGGGCGCCTTCGATCGCGAGGTCTTCGCCGTCACCCTGGCGGGCAAGAAGGGCGACATGGTCTTCAACCGGGACGAGTATCTCAAGCTCGATGCCAGCGCCGAGGGCCTGGCCAAGCTCAAGCCCGCCTTCCGGAAGGACGGCACGGTGACGGCCGGCAACGCCAGCGGCATCAATGACGGCGCCGCGGCCCTGGTGCTGGCCTCGGAATCCGCCGCCAAGTCCCACACGCCCATCGCCCGCATCCTCGGCTTCGCCCAGGCCGGGGTGGATCCCGCCACCATGGGCCTGGGGCCCGTGCCCGCCATCCAGAAGCTGCTGGCCAAGACCGGGGTGAAACTGGCGGACATCGACCTCTTCGAGCTCAACGAGGCCTTCGCCGCCCAGAGCCTGGGCGTACTTGCCGAACTGCCTGACCTCGACCCCGCCAGGGTGAACCTGCGGGGCGGCGCCATCGCCATCGGCCACCCCATCGGCGCCAGCGGCACCCGCATCCTCGTGACCCTGCTACACCTGCTCCAGGACCAGAACAAGCGCCTCGGCCTCGCCGCCCTCTGCGTCGGCGGCGGCCAGGGCGTGGCCATGCTGGTCGAAAGGCTGTAAATGATGGAACCGCGAATGGCGCGAATTTGCGCGAATATGAACGACGTGTATTCGCGTGCATTCGCGTCATTCGCGGTTAGGTTTTTTTCATGATCACCCTCACCCACGTCGGCAAGCAGTACGACCGCATCCACACCGCCCTGTCGGACGTGAGCTTCGCCATCGATTCGGGGGAGTTCGTCTTCCTCACGGGTCCGAGCGGCGCGGGGAAATCCACGCTGCTGAAGCTGCTCTTCCGGGAGCAGATCCCCAGCAGCGGCGAGATCCAGCTGGCGGGACACCGCCTGGCCTCCATGCCGGAAAAGGAGATCCCGATGCTGCGCCGCAAGCTGGGCGTGGTGTTCCAGGACTTCAAGCTCATCCGGAGCCGCACCATCTTCGAGAACGTGGCCTTCGTGCTGAAGGTGCTGGGCGTGAGCTCTGCCGAGCAGAAGCAGCGCACCTTCCGGGCCCTGAAGATGGTGGGCCTCCAGCACAAGCTGAGCAGCTACCCCTTGCAGCTGTCGGGCGGCGAGCAGCAGCGCGTGGCCATCGCCCGGGCTCTGGTGAACGATCCGCTGGTGCTGCTGGCGGACGAACCCACGGGCAACCTGGACCCCGACCTGGCCCAGGAGATCATGGCCCTCTTCGAGCGCATCAACGGCCAGGGCACCACCGTCGTGGTGGCCACCCATGACCGCAGCCTCATCCAGCGCATGAAGAAGCGCGTCATCGGCCTCGACCATGGCCGCATCGCCTTCGATCAACCTGCGCCGACGAGCCTGGTGACGGTGTAAAGCAGTCTCCAGACTGTGGGGAAGGGCGCTAACCTTGATCCTGCCTCGACCTTCGTCGTAGCCACCTGAGGTCCCATGGCCCAGCCCCTCACCGATGCCCGTTTCGTCACTTCCGCCGCCGATGCGAAGAAGCTCGGCATCTGCCATGCGGAAGTGGCCTTCGTGGGACGCAGCAACGTGGGCAAGTCCTCGCTGCTGAATGCCCTGGCCAACCAGAAGCAGCTGGCGCGGGTGTCCAAGACGCCGGGGCGCACGCGGCTCATCAACGTGTTCCTCACGGGGCCCGACCGCTGGATCGTGGACCTGCCGGGCTACGGCTTCGCCACGGGCCCCGCGGCGGAACGTGCCACCTGGCAGAAGATGGTGGAGGGCTACCTCACGGGCCGCGCCACGCTGCGCATGGTCTTCGTGCTGGTGGATGCCGAAGTGGGCCCCACCAAGCTGGACCACCAGATGATCGAGTGGCTGCGCGCCGAGAACCTGCCCCATCGCATCGTCGCCACCAAGGGCGACCAGGTGAAGCCCAGCAAGGCCCTCAAGCAGCGCAAGGATGTGGCCGCGGACCTGGGGCTGCACAGCGCCGACATCGCCTGGGTGAGCGCCGCCAAGGGCACCGGCATCCCCGAGCTGCGGCGCGAAGTGGCGGACCTGCTGGAACTCTGACTCATCCAGGACTCGAAGAAAGGATTCACCACCAAGGCACCAAGGCACCAAGGCACCAAGGCACCAAGGCACCAAGAAAGGCCTGCTTTGTCTTTCGCAGTTCTTGGTGTCTTGGCGTCTTGGTGGTGATCTTTGTCTTTAAACGCAGTTCCGTCGAACCTACAGCGCCTCCACCTTCCCGCCCCGCCACACCATGAAGCGCCCCTCATGGGCCCAGGGCAGGGCGATGCCGTTGCCTTCGGCTTCGTGGGTGTGGAAGTGCCCGGTGAGGAAGGTGGCGCCGGGGTGGGCGGCGGCAGCGGCGCGAAAGGCCTCGCGCGGGAAAGCCAGCTTGTAGGCAGCGTTGGTGGTGCGGAGCTTCCGTTCCATCCAGGCGGACACCCTGCGGGCCGTGCCGCCGGGCATGAGGCGGAACAGCAGCCATAGCGGGCCCGAGCGCGACACCAGGTTCCAGAGGCGGTACTGGCGGTCGGCGGTGTTGATGAGGTCGCCGTGCTCCCAGGCCAGGGCCTCGCCCTCGAGTGCCCCGCCGATGCCCTCGCCCAGCAGGTCGAAGCGCGCCGCATGGCGGTCCAGGAAGTACTCGCGGTTGCCCAGCCACAGCCCCACCCAGCGGCCCGCGGCGCGGCGCCCGTCCACCCAGGCGAGGAAGGCGCGCTGAGGATCGGTCTCCATCCCGGAGAATCCCACCCACACGTCGAACACATCGCCCAGGAAGAGCCAGTCGGCCTCTG
>JAMPXL010000252.1 GCA_023701165.1 Geothrix sp.
CCATGGAGGCCCACGGCTTCCTCGATGGCGTATCCGAAGATCCGGCTGGCAGCGGGATTCCAGCTCCGGATGAGGAACTCCCGGTCCCAGAGGATGCAGGCCAGCGGCATGTGCTCGAACTGGAGGCGCAGGCGCTGCTCGCTGTCCCGCAGCTGTTCTTCCGCCAGGCGGCGCTGGGTGATGTCGGTATGTGTGCCAGTCATGCGGAGGGGCCGTCCTTCGCCATCGAATTCGACCGCCTTGCCGCGGGCCAGCACCCACTTCCAGGCGCCGGACTTGGTCATTATCCGATGTTCCACCTCGAACACGAGCGCTTTGCCCTCCAGGTACGCGGCCAGCCGTTCCTGCGTCATGGCCAGATCCTCGGGATGGACGAGGTCGCTCCAGGCCTGGGCCACCTGGGCCATTTCTTCGGGTAGATACCCCAGGATTTCGCAGCCTCGGGGGCTCAGGTAGACCGCGTTGGAGGGGAGCGCGACGTCCCAGAGGCCGTCGTTGGCGCCCTCCAGGGCGAAGCGCAGGCGCTCCTCGCTGACTCGGAGGGCATCTTCGGACTGCTGACGCTGCTCTTCATAGGCGAAGCGGTCCAGGGCGAAGGACACGTCCATGGCGGCATCGACCATGAGCCGGTTCTCCTTCTCTCCGAAGAAGCCAGGCGCTTCGGCATAGACCGCGATGGCTCCCTGGACCTTGCTGCCCAGCCGGATGGGGAAGGCGGCGACAGACCCGAACCCGGCCTGGAGGGCCGCCTCGCGCCAGGGATGGGTTCCCTCTGCGGAGAGGAAATCGTTGAAGAAGCAGGGCTGCGCTTCACGGATGGCGGTGCCCACGGGGCCCCGGCCTTCCGGCGAATCGTCCCGGCGCACCCCCAGTGTGCCGAGGTAGCCCGAGGCATCTCCGAACGAGGCCACGGGGCGGACGGTGGGGCTGTCCGGGTCATTCCATCCGATCCACGCCATCTTGAACTGGCCGAATTCCACCAAGACTTCGCAGATCTTGGCGAGCAGCGATTCCCGCGAATCCGACCAGACGATGGCCTGGTTCACCTGGCTGAGGGCCGCGTAGAGCCGCCCCAGGCGGCCGATCTCCTCCTCCTGGGCTTTGCGGTCGGAGATGTCCTGGATGCTGCTGAAGGCGAAGGGTTCGTCTTCGATGATCAGGTAGCGGGTGCTGACCTGGACGGGGAAGGTGGATCCATCCTTGCGCTGATGCAGGGTTTCGAAGCGGGCCGATCCCGTGGCTTTCAGCTGCGCGAACTGCTCGAGGCCAAGGCCTTCGAGATCCGCGGGGCGGAGCTGGAAGATGCGTTTCTTCCGCAGCTCTTCGGGGGAGTACCCGTAGTATTCGAGGGCGCGCTGGTTGGCATCCTGGATCCAGCCTTCGGCGTTCATGACGAGGATGGCATCGTTGGCCTGCCACATCAGATGCTGGAAGCGTTCGGCGAGGATCTTCCGCTCGCGTTCGAGGGCCAGCTGATCCTGAAGGGCCGAGGCATCGTGGTGCCTCATGGCCAGGGCCCAGGCGAAGGCGATGAGCGTGATCAGGGCGAACACACCGATTCCCGTGAGCCAGGCGCGGTTCCGCAGGGGCGCATGGATCTCGGCCTCATCCACCTTGGCCACCATGAACCAGGGGGTTCCCGGGATAGCCCTCACCGCGGCCAGGGCCCGGGCGCCCCGGTAGTCGGTGCCCCAGACCAGGCCTTCCCGGCCCTGGACCGCCTGGGTGGCGATGAGGGCGGGATTCGCGGCGATGGGGAAGCGGAGGGTCAGCGCGGTGCCGGCCCGGTGGCGCAGCTCGTTCAGGAACACCGCGTCACTGCCCTCACGGCGGACCAGCAGGGTTTCGGCGCTGGCGCTGGCGGTGGGCCAGGCCTGGATGAGGGGGTAGAGGAAGGCCTGGGGATCCACCTGCAGCATGAGCACGCCGGGGGCTGGACCCGCGGGGCTGGAGGCGCGCCCGATGGGCACCCAGAGGTTGAAATGGGCGTGCGAACCACCTTTTTCACGGTGGAGATCCTGGACGGTGACGCCAGGACTCCGGAGCGCCGCCTGGAGGGCTTCGGCGTCCCAATCCTCCGATTCGGTGACACGGGCTGAGGCCGCCAGCCGGAGGCGTCCCCGCCCATCGAAGAGGGTTAGGCTTTCATAGCCTCCGGCCTGGCGCAGCGACTCCATCCAGGCCCGCACATCCCTTTCGGAGGGGCCCCGGGAGGCGCCGGTGAGGAAGGCCTGGAGCTGGGGCTGGATCAGCGCGGATTGGAAGACGAACTCGGCATCGCTGCGCCGCTCCTTGTGCCAGTTGCCGATCTCCCGCGCCTTGTAGTCCCCGATGGTGGCCAGTTCGGCCTGGATGGGGCGGCGGGCGGCCGCCACGCGGACCCGGAGGTAGATGGCCCCGCCCACCAGGACGGCCAGGCTCAGCAGGGCCAGGGCCGGGAGGTACTGAGCCGAAAGCCGCGAGGCGCCGCCCGGACCGGCCTTGGACTGGAACATCAGCAGGGGCCAGGTGTCCCGTCCGCTGACCCCGAGGATCGCCAGACCGAGGAGGAAGATGGACAGGGCCGCGGGGAGGGACATGGGCGTGATGGCGGCGCCGTAGAACAAGGGTGCGCCGGATGCGTGGCTGAGGAGCGCCACCAGGCTGAACCCAAGGGCCACGAGACCCAGGAGGGCGGCAGCCTGCCGCCGCCACCGGGCCGCGGCGGGGTGGCCTCCCGCAAGCAGCAGGGCCAGTCCGGCGATGAGCTGGAGCGACCGGACGAGCCCGGGAACCGGCACCACATGGTGGGCCTGCCCGAGGTAGACCGCGGGGCCCGTGTTGGCGTTGTGGGCAGCCAGGGCGATGGCGCACCAGGCCACCACGGCCGCCGCCAGGATCTGGGCCACCAGGGCGGCCAGGCGCCCGGTCCTGAACCGGACGAGGAGGATGGACACACTGAGCAGGAGCGTGAACACGGCGGTGAGGTGGCTCATGAACCTGTCGCCCGTGCCAAAGGTCGCCAGGAGGGGCAGGCCCAGGACCGAGCCCGTCAAGGCCAGCAGGGCGATGCCCGCGGCCATCCCCGCGCACATCGCGGCGGGGATCCGGAACACCGGCCTTTGTGTTTGATCGGTCATGGTTGAGTCTCTGGAGCGGGACGCGCCAGTACACGCATCGGCTGTTGTCCTTGGGGCTGTAGCCCTGCACGTTACGGGGTTCCTGGAAAAATAAGGGGATCCCGCAGGGTCCATCCAGGTTGGAAAGGCCCGGATGGTCCGTCAAGCATTTAAGATGCCCAGTGGGTCAACAATTGGCGAGCCAGCCGCCGGTCCCGCTTCGGCGTGCCATCTAGGCACGCCTCGGGCGGTCCCACTCGGAGGCTCGAATCCTCTCGACCCGAAGGGTCGAAGCACCAGAAAAAGGGGCCCGATTGGGCCCC
>JAMPXL010000253.1 GCA_023701165.1 Geothrix sp.
CGGGATAGGGCAGGGGGTCCAGCAGGGCGTCCACGCCCTCCTCGCCGGGCAGCAGCAGGCGGGCGCCGCGGTCGCGGGCCTCCTGGCGGCGCCGGGGCAGGTCGGCCTCCAGGCGGGCCAGGGCCTGGGCCTGTTCGGCGGACAGGGCGGGTTCCACCCCGGCCTGCAGGGCCGCCCAGCATTCGGCCTTCCGGCGCTCGGGCCAGTCCAGCACGGTGAAGGCGAGGGCCCAGAGGGGCAGGTCCATGGGGCTTCCGGGGGGCGTGAGGCTATCCTGGCCACGGGGCGCCGCGCCGCGCAAGGCCTTTCCCCTTGCGTTGTGCCCGTGCCTGGCTACACTGGTTCTCTTGGCTGTTTTCACTTTTGGCTCGTGAGGTTCCCATGTCTCGTCAGTGCGAAATCTGCGGTAAGAAGCCCCAGTTCGGGAACAACGTCTCCCATTCCAACAACGTCACCAAGCGCCGCTGGAATCCGAACATCCAGCGCGTCCGCGCCCTGGTGGCCGGCGCCCCCAAGCGCCTGCGCGTCTGCACCTCCTGCATCCAGGCGGGCAAGGTCCTCAAGGCCTGCTAGAGCCTGATGCCAGATGAAAAGGCGGCCCCAGCGGCCGCCTTTTCCGTGATCCCGCCGGATTTTCAGGAGCAGGTCATGGCCTACATGGAATGGGGACCGGCGCTGGAGACCGGCCACGACCAGATCGATGCGGAGCACCGCTCCCTGGTGGACGCGGTGAACCGGCTGCACGGGGCCCTGGACCAGGGTGAGGACCAGGAGGAGCTGGGGCGGATCCTGGGCTTCCTCCGGGACTACGCCGTCACCCACTTCACGGCCGAGGAGGCCCTGATGATCCAGGTGGGGTATCCCCGGGCTTCGGCCCACTTCGCGGCCCATGCGGACCTGATCATGCGCCTGAGCGGCCTCCTGGCGGATTTCCGCGCGGGCCGGGCCGTGGTGACCACCGCCCTGCTGGCCTTCCTGGAGGAGTGGCTGGTGGACCACATCCTGCGCCAGGACCAGGATTTCGGCATGTTCATGAGGCCCGGGGCCTGAGGCGGCCCCGATACACTGGCCCCATGCTGCTCGCCCTCGACACCACCACGGAGATCCTGCACCTGGCCTTGATCCGGGGCGACCGGGTGTGGGCGCGGCGGGTGCTGCCGGGCGCGGGGCGGGGGCACAGCGAGCGCCTGATCCCCACCCTGGACGAGCTCATGGCCGAGGCCGGGGCCGGGCCCCGGGACCTGTCCGGCGTGGCGGCCTGCCTGGGCCCCGGCGGGTTCACCAGCCTGCGCATCGGCGTGGCCACGGCGGAGGGCCTCGGCCTCACGGGCCTGCCCACCTGGGGCTTCTCGGCCTTCGCCCTGCGGGCCGAGGCGCTGCGCCAGGGCCAGCCTGGCGCGGCCGGGCCGGTATGGATCCTCCTGGATGGCCAGCGCGGCGAGGCCTTCCACCAGCGCTGGGCCGGGGAGGGCCCCAGGTCCCCCGCCGCCAAGCATCCCCTGGCCACCCTGCCGGAGCGGGTGGGCGGCGAGCCCTGGTGGGCGCCGGAGGCCTTCGCGCCCAAGGTGGAGGCGCTGCTGCCCGCGGGCCGCCTCGCCCTGGCGGACGAGGGCGCCGCCACCCTGGCGGGCCTGGCGGCCCTGGCGCGGCGAGTGGCCCAGGGCCCTCCGGAGGCGCCCCTGGCGCCCTTCTACCTGCGGGAGACCGATGCCGAGGTGAACTTCCCCCACGCCGCCGCCCACCTGCCGGAGGCCCTGCGCAAGGGGGTGGCGCGATGACGGCGGGAGCCGAAGAGGTCCTGAGGCTGCCGGAGGGCCGGCCGCTGCCGGACTGGGTGGCGCGGCTGGACCGCACGGCCTTCGGGGACGCCTGGAAGCGCCTGGCCCCCCATGAGGCCCTGTGGGTGATCCCGGAGCGGGCCTTCGCCCGCTGGTCGCGGGTGCCTGCGGCCGGAGAGGCGGAGCTGCTGCGCATCGCGGTCTCCCCGGAGGCCCGGGGCCAGGGCCTGGGCCGGGCCCTCCTGGAGGCCTGCCAGCGCGACCTCGCGGCCGAGGGGCTGGCCCACCTCTTCCTGGAGGTGCGCCCCACCAACACCCCCGCCATCCGCCTCTACGAAAGCTGCGGCTGGAAGCCCTGCGGGCACCGGCCCCGGTACTATTCCGATGGCGAGGACGCGGCGCTGTACCAGCGGCTGGGTTGAGCCGGGCGGCGGGCTGCGCGAGCCGGGAAAAGGGGAGGGAACAAAGCACCCCCTCGTGCATCCCTTCCTGTGAGCCGCCGATCCGGCTGGTCTCACCGGGAGAAGCCATGAAGCTCACTCGAACTCCGCTCGCCCTGATGGCGCTCGTCGCCTTCACCCCCGCCTTCGCCGGGAAGGCCGAAGCGAGGCGCGCCCCTGCCGCCACGGCCTGCCAGGCGGCTTCGTGCGCCATGGACCCGGCCAAGGCCGCCCGCCGGGCGCCCGCGCCGGTGGCCGCCGGCTCCTGGTACCTGCCGACCTGGGAAGAGACGAGCGCCGCGACGAACGGCGCGGCGGTCTGTGACGAGGTCCAGAGCCCTGCGGCCCCGGCCGCGGCCACCCCCTCCGCCTGGTACCTGCCGAGCTGGGAGGAGACCGCCGTGGCGGCGGCGAAGCCCATGGCCTGCTGCGAGACGCCGTGCCCCATGGCGCAGGTCGGCCAGGCCCAGCCCGCCCCGGCCGGGAAGCCCGCAGAGTCCTGGTACTTGCCGTCCTGATCCGTCCTGTGGTCTGGTGGAATCGCCCACCCTGCTCCCGCTCCGGCCGGCTTGCCCCGGCGCCGAGCGGGAGGGATGCCCAGGGCGGGCGCGTCGAGGCCGGCATGCGGGACACCCTTGGATCTGACATCTGAATCCCTCGTGGAGGAGCATCTGGATGCGGTGTACGCCTACGCCCGGGCGAAGCTTCGCCAGGAGGACCTCGCCCGGGAGTGCGTCCAGCGGACCTTCCTCAAGGCCTTCGAGAAGCTCGGCCAGCTGCGGGATGCCCTGGCGGCCCGCGGGTGGTTGCTGGCGATCCTCCGCCACGAGATCGCCATGGAGTTCCGGGCCAGCGCCCGGTTCGAGGTCTGGGACGACGAGGCCTTCGAGAATCTGCCGGGCCCCGATGCCGACGAGGCCGTGGATCCTTCGCTGCTTGCGGCCCTGCCCGCCGCCCTCGACCGGCTTCCGGAGGCGGCCCGCTCCATCCTGCTCCTGCGTTATCAGCAGGAGCTTTCCTACGACCAGATCGGGGAGCTCCTGGACCTTCCCCTGGGCACGGTCCAGAGCCGGATCCACCGGGCCAAGACGGCCCTGAAGGCCGCCATGGCGGACGAAGGGCACTCCGTGAAAGGAGGTGCGGTATGAGCCAGAACACGACCTCCGCCCCCGGGTTCGACGGGCAGCTC
>JAMPXL010000254.1 GCA_023701165.1 Geothrix sp.
CCACCATCGCGTCCTGCCTCTCCACCCTTCGGGAGCCTCCCATGCCTCTGATCCTCGCCACCCAGGTCCGCGCCGGGATGATCGTCAACTTCGAGAACGAGCTCTGCCGCGTCATCAGTGTCGAGCACCAGACCCCCGGCAACCTGCCGGCCCGGGTCCAGGTGAAGATGAAGCGGCTCAAGGACGGCATCAACCGGGAGAACCGCTTCGGCAGCTCCGACAAGGTGGACAAGGCCAGCCTCGAGCAGCACCTGCTGGAGTTCCTCTACGAGGACGGGGACAACCTCATCTTCATGAACAACGAGACCTACGAGCAGCTTGAGGTCAGCAAGGAAATTCTCGGCGACGACATGGTCTTCCTCGAACCGAACATGCAGGTGGAGATCGAGTTCTACGAGAGCCAGCCCATGGGCGCCACCCTGCCGCCCAGCGTGGTGCTGGAGATCGTGGAGACCGATCCCGTCATGAAGAACGCCAACGCCACCGGCTCCTACAAGCCCGCGAAGATGAACAACGGCATCACCGTGGGCGTGCCCCCCTACATGGAAGCGGGGCAGAAGATCCGCGTGAACACGGTGGATCGAACGTTCATGGAGCGGGTGAAGTAGTTCTGCCCCCCCTTCGGCAGGGAGGCCTTGCGTATCGCCAGAGGCGATACCAAGAGGATCCGCGTGAACACGGTGGACCGCACGTTCATGGAACGGGTGAAGTAGCCCCTCCCATGCCCAAGGCCCCGGTAGGCAGATGCCGCCGGGGCCTTGGCCTGTACGAATTCCACCGGACGAAATTCCAACCTCGCGATAAAGTATTGGTCGCCCGGTTCCCGGCTGCGTGACCAGAATCACAATCCGATGGAAATGTGCGATAACTGATCTAGTGCCTTGGTGGAGCCTCATGCCTCAAGCAGTCCTCAACCTGAGAAGGATCGAGTTCCTGGCGGGGCTGCCCATGAACGCCGCCGAGGAACTGGCCAGCATCGCCGAGCTGCGCCGGTTTCCCGATGGCGCCCGGGTCTACACCCAGGGGGACCAGGTTCCCGGCGTCTACGTGGTCGTCAAGGGCGGCCTCAAGGTCTTCCGCACGGATGGCCGTGGCCGGGTGCAGGTGCTCCAGTTCCTGAAGGTGGGCGACTGCGTGGGCGAGGTGGCCGTGTTCGACGGCGCCTCCATCGCCTCCAGCGCCGAGTCCCACGGCGAGACCGAGTGCTGGCTGATCCCTTCCGCCCCCCTGCGCCAGATCGTCCACCGCCATCCGGAAGTGGCCGAGATGCTCATCCACCACTTCGCCGCCAAGGTGCGCCACCTGGTGACCCTGGTGGAGACCCTCAGCCTGCACAGCGTGCCCGAGCGGGTGGCCCAGCTGCTGCTGGAGGCCCACGAATCCCATCCCATGCGGTCCATTGTGGAGTTCCAGGAGACCCAGGAGGACTTGGCCCAGTGCATCGGCGCCAGCCGCGAGGCCTTCAGCCGCGCCCTGCGTCTGCTGACCGACCTCGGCCTCATCCAGAGCACCTTCCCGGTGGTGCGGATCCTGGACCTGGGGAAGCTGCAGCGGTACGCGAAGGGCTGAGCGGGGCTACACCACCGTGAGGTAGCGGACCTTGACTCCGGACTCTTCGCCAGGAGCCTCGATCCACGCGAAGGCGTCGGCCTGGGCCAGGGTGACGAGGTCGGCGGAGCCCTTGCCGGGCAGGGGGTGGAGCTGGCCGTCCGCGAGGCGGCAGGGATGCAGCAGGGGGCGATCCCCCTTGTGCTTCACGGGGGCGGCCAGGCGGGCACGCCGCCAGGGATCGGGCAGGGCGCGGCCCTCCAGCTTGGCCAGGGCCACGGGCAGGAACAGCAGGGCATTGAGGTAGGCGGACACGGGGTTGCCCGGCAGGGCCAGCACGAGCAGGTCGCCCAGCTGGGCCGCCAGCATGGGCTTGCCGGGCTTGAGGCGGATCTTGTGGAAGAGGACCGTGGCGCCGAGGTCCTTCAGCACCTGGGGCAGGTGGTCGTGCTCGCCCATGCTCACGCCGCCGGAAGTCAGGAGGATGCGGGCGCCGCCGGGATTCCGGAGGGCCGCGGCCAGGGCCTTGGGATCGTCCGGCAGGGCGGGGCGCCGCTGGACCTCGGCGCCCAGGGCGTGGGCCAGGGCCGCCAGCATGGGGCCGTTGGAATCGCGGATCTGGTGGGGCGCGGGATCGGCCACCAGCTCGTCCCCGGTGGACGCCACGGCCACGCGGATGCGCGAAGGCGGCGGCACCGGCTGGCCCACCCAGGCCCGCAGGGCCGTGCGGGCCACGTTGAGGGGCTGGCCGGCGGGCAGCAGCAGGTCTCCCGCATGGGCCTGGCCGCCGCGCCGGCGCACATGGTCGCCGGGGCGCGGATCGTCCAAGGGGTGGATGGCCCCGCCGGCTTCGCGCAGCTGCTCCACGGGCAGGATGGCGTCTGCCCCCGAGGGCAGGGCCGCGCCGGTCATGATGCGCACGGCGGTGCCGGGCGCCACCGTGAAGGCCGCGGGGTCGTCCCCTGCGTAGAGCGTGCCCAGCAGGCGGCGAGGGGTACGCCCCTCCTCGGAGCGCAGTGCCACGCCGTCCATGGCGGCCAGATCGGCGGCGGGGTCATCCCGGTCGGCCCGGACCTCCGCCGCTGGCGGCGCGGGCAGGGCCTTCCAGAGGCGGGCGATGGCCTCGTCCAGGGGCAGCAGGTCGGGATGGTCGCAGCTCATGGCCATGGGCGAAGGATACCGCCACGGCACGAGCAGTGAGCTGTCAGCACTTCACCTCGGCGTTCTTCCGCGCGTAGTACCAGCCGTTGAGGACGAGGCACACCACGTAGAAGGCGGCGAATCCGTAGAGGGCGTACTGCACGGTGCCCGCGGCGATCTGGGCCTTGAAGACCGTGGGGATGACATAGCTGCCGTAGGCCGCGATGGCACCGGTCCAGCCCAGCACGGGCCCGGCGTACTGGGGCTCGAAGATGAAGGGGACCATCTGGAAGGTGCTGCCGTTGCCGATGCCCGAGCCCAGGAAGAGGAGCAGGAAGCTGAGCAGGAAGGGCATGAAGAGGTGCGAGGGGTCTGGGCTGCCCTGGGCCTGCTTGATGACCACGGCCACCGCCAGGGCGCCCACGATCTGGATCACCGTGGACCACTGGGTGATGACGGAGCCCCGGAACTTGTCCGACAGCCAGCCCCCCACGGGCCGGATGAGGCTGCCCACCAGGGGGCCCAGGAAGGCGTAGGTGGCGGGGTTGCTCACGGTCTTGCCGAAGAACAGCTTGAGCAGCAGCGGGAAGGCGGCGGAGTACCCGATGAAGCTGCCGAAGGTCATGATGTAGAGCAGGGTCATGAGCCAGGTGTGCTTCATGCGGAAGATGGCGAACTGCTTGTCGAGGCTCGTCTTCACCTTGCCCGG
>JAMPXL010000255.1 GCA_023701165.1 Geothrix sp.
GCGCGGAGCCGGGGCCCGGCGAGGAGCTTATGCCACGCGGCCGCCGGATGGCGCGGAGGCTTGCGCCCTCCAGCTACCCGTGGAGCCGCAACAGGGGCGCGGCGCACTTCTGGCAGTTGCTCTGGTGCGGGGGGTTCTTCTTCCCGCAGTGGCTGCAGACGAGGATGTGCTTCTGTTTGCGGCGCCAGATGCGCAGGTAGAGGATCCCGAGCACCAGGATCAGCAGGCCGCCCTTCTGCCCGGGACTCAGGATGAATCCTGTGGGGCTCTGCGGCTTGGCGGGCGCGGGCTGTTCTTCCAGGGTGAGGGTGGGCTGGTTCAAGGTGCTTCCTCTCCGGCAGGCAGGTCCTCAGTGATCATCGCGCCCTCGCCGAAGAGGCCATCCTCGGGCATGGGCGGCTCCAGGGCGGCCAGGGCCTGGGCTTCCAGGCGGCCTTCGCCGAAGTCCTCGAGCTGGGGCAGGTCGTGGAGGCTCTTCAGGCCGAAGTGCAGCAGGAAGGCCTGCGTGGTGGCATAGGTCATGGGGCGGCCCACCACGGGCTTGCGGCCCGCCGGAATGATGAGCTGGCGTTCCATGAGGCTCTTCACCTGGTTCGCGCTGCTGGTGACGCCGCGGATGGCATTCAGCTCGGTGATGGTCACGGGCTGGCGGTAGGCGATGATGGCCAGGGCCTCGATCTGCGCCGGGGTGAGCTTGCCGCTGCGCGTCGTCGTCACCAGCCGCGCCACCATCTCCCGGTAGACCGGGCTGGTGGCCATGCGCCAGCCGCCGCCCACCTCGAGGAGGCGCAGCCCGCAGGCACCGCTGAGGCGTTCCTGGAGCTTCTCGATGCCCTGCTGGAGGGCGCCGTCCCCCAGGCCCGTCAGCTCCCGCAGGCGGGCCAGGTCCAGCACCTCGCCGGCGGCGGTGAACAGGGCCTCCAGGGCCCCCGGCAGATCGCCGCCTTCGTCCCAGAGCGGGTCCTGGCTGAAGATCTCGGAATCGCTCACCGGTACGCCCCCAGCCGCTGGCCCACCTTCACGTCGCCTTCCGTGCGCAGGGGAGCCCAGTCCCCGGCCCGGGGGCCGGTCACCAGCAGCACCACCGTGGAGCCGAACTCGAAGGTGCCCAGGTCATCGCCCGGTTCGCAGGGAAGGAGGCTCACGGGAAACCCGCCATTCGCGGGCAGCTCGCGGCCACTCAGCCAGCGGCCATCGATGACCACGCCGCCCACGTGGGTGGCGCCCACCAGCACGGCGGCCACCTCCAGTCCCTCGCTGGCGCCCGTGCCCAGGGCGGTCCAGGTGGCGCGGCGGTTCCGCTCGTAGAGGCGGGGGATGTGGCCGGTGCTGGCGTCGTTCACGGGCCAGAGCTCGCCCTCCACGCGGCTGACGGCGCTGACGCGGCCCTCCAGGGGCACGTGGATGCGGTGGTAGTCCCTGGGCGACAGGTAGAGGGTGAGGAAGTGGCCGCCCTCGAAGCGGGCCGCGCCGGGATCGTGCCTGAGCAGCTCGGCGATGCGATAGGGCAGCCCCTTGGCCTGGATGGCGGTGCCCGCTTCGATGCGTCCGCAGGCGATGATGCGGGCATCCACGGGGCTGTTCACGAAGCCCGGGACCGGCACCTCCTGGGGGCGGAGTCCGGGTTTCAGCCGGCGGGTGAACAGGGCCTGGAGGCTCGGATACTCCGCCAGGGGGAACTCAGCCTCGGCGAGATCCACGCCGTAGTGGCGGGCGAAGCGGCCCAGCAACGGTTCGCGCCAGGCGGCGGGCAGGCTGCGGGTCGCGGCCCAGCCGGCCACCCGGGAGCCCAGCTTCTTGGGGTAGAGCCCCAGGGCGCGGAGGGATAGGGGCCCCGGCGTCCAGAGCAGGACGTAGATGGCCCAGATCAGGGCGAGGACGAGCGCGGCGCGCGCCGGTGGAAGCCAGGGCAGATGCATCCATCCAGGATAACCCGCTGCGCCCTCGTAGGATGGAGCCATGCGCTGGACCCACCTCAAGCCCGCCGACGGCCGTGTGATGCCCTGGAGAAATGGGGGCGGCACCACCCTGGAACTGGCGGTGGACCCGCCGGGGGCCACCCTGGCGGCGGGCTTCCGGTGGCGGCTCAGCTCCGCGGAGGTGGCCACCTCCGGGCCCTTTTCGCTATTCCCCGCGATGGAACGGTGCCTGCTCCTGCTGGAGGGCGCGGGTTTCGACATCGACTTCGGACCCCGGGGGTTGGTGCAACTCCGGGAGCCGCTGGTTCCGGTCTTCTTCTCCGGGGATTGGTCGGCGGCATCCACCCTGGTGGGGGGTCCCTGCACGGACTTGAACGTGATGTGGGACCGCGCCTGCGGGGCCCGGGTGGAGGCCCTGCGTTTCGAGGGCCCCCGCAGCCTGGATCTGGTGGGCGCGCCCCTGCTCATCTTCGTGGCGGAGGGGACCGTGGCCGTGCCCTCCCTGGGCCTGCACCTGGGCCGGCGGCACACCCTGCGGATCGAGGACGGGGCCGGGCTGCTGGCGGTGGCGGCGGGACTGGGCGGGGCCAGCCTGGTCATGGCCCGGATCGGGCCCGCGGCCTTCTGATCCGTCCGGCGGCCTGTCATCGTGGAGGGCATGCACATCGGACACACGCTCACCGTCATGGCCGCGGCCTTCCTCGCCGGGGCGATCAATTCCATCGCCGGGGGGGGCACGCTGGTGTCCTTTCCCGCGCTGATGGGCATCGGCATGACCGGCCAGCAGGCGAACGTCACCAGCACCCTGGCCCTCTGGCCGGGCTCCATCGGCGGCTTCTGGGGCCACCGGGAGGACCTCGTCGGCATCCGGGAATTCGCCCTGCGCCTGATGCCGCCCTCGCTGCTCGGGGGCGTCCTGGGGGCCTGGCTCATGCTGGTGACACCGCAGAAAGTCTTCGATCAGCTGGTGCCCTGGCTCATCCTGGTGGCCACGGTCCTGCTGGCGGCCAATGATCCCGTCAACAAGCTGCTGAAGAAGATGGGCAGCCACGACCGCACGCCGGGCTGGTGGATCGGCGCCATGGTCTTCCAGTTCATCGTGGGCATCTACGGCGGCTACTTCGGCGCGGGCATCGGCATCCTCATGCTGGCGGCCCTGAGCCTCCTGGGCCTCACGGACATCCACCAGATGAACGGCCTGAAGAACCTGCTGGCCCTCTGCATCAACGGCGTCGCCATCTTCGCCTTCCTGGCCATGGAGTTCCTGCGGCACCCCGGCAACGTGCAGTGGAAGTACATGCTTGTCATGGCCGTCGCGGCGGGCCTGGGGGGCCTCTTCGGCTCCCACATGGCGCACCGCGTCGGCCGCAAGACCGTGCGCGTGGGCGTGGTCAGCATCGGCTTCATCCTGTCGGCCTGGTATTTCTACAAGCGCTACGGGATCTGACGGATCTGACCGTCCCGGCC
>JAMPXL010000256.1 GCA_023701165.1 Geothrix sp.
CCTGCCCGCCCCCGCTGAGGCCAGTGCCGACGCCCTGCTGGGCGCCTTCCTGGCCTACGCGGAGGGGAAGGGACTGAGCCTCTATCCCGCCCAGGAGGAGGCCATCCTGGAGCTGTTCGAGGGGAAGAACGTCATCCTCAACACCCCGACGGGCTCGGGCAAGTCGCTGGTGGCCTCGGCCCTGCACTTCGGTTCGCTGGCGTCCGGGCGCCGCTCCGTCTACACCTGCCCCATCAAGGCCCTGGTGAACGAGAAGTGGATGGCCCTCTGCCGGGAGTTCGGGCCTGAGAACGTGGGCCTCTCCACCGGGGATGCCACCGTCAACCGGGACGCGCCCATCCTCTGCTGCACCGCGGAGATCCTGGCCAACATGGCTCTCTGCGAGGGGGCCGGGGCCGACGTGCAGGACGTGGTCATGGACGAGTTCCACTACTACGCGGACCGCGAGCGGGGCTTCGCCTGGCAGGTGCCCCTCCTGGCCATGCCCCAGACCCGGTTCCTGCTCATGAGCGCCACCCTGGGCGACACGGCCTTCTTCGAGGCGGAGCTCACGCGCCTCAACGGCCTGCCCACGGCGGCCGTGAAGGCCACGGACCGGCCGGTGCCCCTGGCCTTCACCTACGCGGAACTGCCCCTCGCCAGCACCCTGGAGAACCTCCTCGCCGAGGGCAAGGGGCCCGTGTACCTGGTGCATTTCACCCAGGCCGAAGCCGCCACCAGCGCCCAGGACTTCACCAGCCTCAACGTCTGCACCCGCGACGAGAAGACGGCGCTGGCGGCCGAGATCGGCGACTTCAAGTTCAACAGCCCCTACGGCCCCGACCTTAAGCGCTGGCTGCGCCAGGGCATCGGCCTGCACCACGCGGGCCTGCTGCCCAAGTACCGCATCCTCGTGGAGCGGCTGGCCCAGAAGGGCCTGCTCAAGATCATCTGCGGCACCGACACCCTGGGCGTGGGCATCAACGTGCCCATCCGCACCGTGCTCTTCACCAAGCTCTGCAAGTACGGCGGGCAGAAGACGAGCATCCTCAGCGCCCGGGACTTCCACCAGATCTCCGGCCGGGCGGGCCGCAAGGGCTTCGACACCGTGGGCTACGTGGTGGCCCAGGCGCCGGAGCACGTGATCGAGAACATGCGCCTGTCCCAGAAGCCCGGGAAGAAGTTCGTGAAGCGCCCGGCACCGGAGCGCAACTACGCCCACTGGGACAAGACCACCTTCGAGAAGCTGCAGACCGCCGCGCCGGAGCGGCTGGTGAGCCGCTTCCAGGTCAGCCACGGGATGCTGCTCAACGTGCTCAGCCGCCCCGACGACGGCTGCCGCGCCATGCGCGCCCTCATCCACGACAGCCACGAGACGGACCACCAGAAGGCCGCGCACTTCCGGCGCGGCTGGCAGCTCTTCAAGACCCTGGTGGTCCGCGGCATCGTGGCCTTCGTCCCCCCCGACGAGCGCGGGCGGAAGCTGCGCGTGAACGCCGACCTCCAGGCCGACTTCAGCATGGACGAGACCCTCAGCCTGTACCTGCTGGACACCCTGCCCCAGCTGGATCCCGACTCGCCGGACTACGCCCTGGACCTCATCACCCTCGTGGAGAGCATCCTCGAGAACCCGGACTTCATCCTGCGCAGCCAGCTCCACAAGCTGAAGGGCCAGGCCGTGGCCGAGATGAAGCTGGCGGGCCTCGAATACGACCAGCGCATGGAGGAGCTGGAGAAGCTCGAATACCCCAAGCCCCTGCGCGACTTCATCTACGCCACGTTCAATGAGTTCGCGGACAAGCACCCCTGGGTGGGCCAGGAGAACATCCGGCCCAAGTCCATCGTGCGGGAGATGTTCGAGAGCTACCTGAGCTTCGCCGACTACGTGCGCGCCTACGAGCTGCAGCGGGCGGAGGGCCTCCTGCTGCGCCACATCAACAGCACCTTCAAGGTGCTGTCCAAGACCGTGCCCGATGCGGCCAAGAACGCCGACGTGTGGGAGATGGAGGCCTACCTCGCCGCCATGCTCCGCCAAGTGGACTCCAGCCTGCTGGATGCCTGGGAACAGATGCAGGACCCCGCCTTCGAACGGAAGGAGGAGGCGCTGGCCATGCCCGGCGCCGAGGAGGCCGCCCGGGACATCACCCGCGACCGGAAGGCCTTCGCCGCCGCCATCCGCGCCCGGCTCTTCGCCCTGCTCCATGCCTTGCACAACGGGGACTGGGACGAGGCCCTGGCCGGGCTCCAAGAGGCCGCGGGCGCCGATCCGGGAGATGGGCCCTGCGATGGCGAGGGCGAACCCTGGACCGCGGAGCGCCTCAAGGTATGCTTCACCACCTATACCGCCACCCACGATGGCCCGCGCCTGGACCCCGAAGGGCGCAACCAGCGCCACACCTACGTTCAGCCCAAACCCGGCGATCCGAAGGCCCTCATCGTCCAGCAGATGCTGGTGGATACGGGCGAGTTGAACGACTGGGCCCTGGAGGTGGAGGTGGACCTCGACGCCTCCCGCCAGGACCGCCAGCCCGTGCTGCGGCTCCTGCGCTTCGGGGAGTTCCGGTAGCGGGCCCGCCCGGACATCAGCCTCTCATACCAACTTGCTTTCAAAAGATAAGGAACACCACCAAGACACCAAGGCACCAAGAAAAGAAAAACCAATGCCCTTGCAGTTCTTCTCGGTATCCGCGATGCGGATACACGAGGCAAACAGAAACTTGGTGGCCTTGGTGGTGAAAATCCCTTCCTTTCATAATGAACGCCTGCCGGTATCACTGCCCCCTTCCGCTCCACGCCTGCAAGCCCACGCCAATGACGATGATGGACAGCGCCACCCAGCGCATGGGAGTCATGGCCTCGCCCAGGAAGGCGCGGGCCAGGAGGGCATTGGCGACGAACCCCAGGGCGAGGAAGGGGTAGGCGTAGTTCACCTGCACCATGGACAGGGCGCCGAGCCAGACCACCACGCTCACGGCATAGCAGGCCAGCCCCGCGATCACCCAGGGTTCGAGCATGAGCCTGAACAGCGGTCCGGCGGCCAGCTGCATGCCCCCGGCGGCCTGGAGGCCCTTCTTGAGGCAGATCTGCGCGGCGGCGTTGAGGAGCACTCCCAGCACGATGAGGGGGATGGCCTTCAGGTTGGGGCTCATGGACGCTCCGGTGCGGGGTCGGTCTTCTTCTTCAGCAGCAGGATCTGGCCACCGCCCGTGGGCACGGCCAGCAGCACCTCGAAGCGGGCGCGAGCGGCCGGTGTCATGCCCCAGGCGTCCTGTTCCCACTCGTCGCGCTGGGCCACGAGGCGGGATCCGGGCTCCATCCTGTCCAGGGCCTCGGCGGTCCGGATCTCCGGCATGAGGTGGCCGGTGTAGACCATGACGCCGCTGCGGATGGTCTGCCAATAGA
>JAMPXL010000257.1 GCA_023701165.1 Geothrix sp.
CTGGCCGGCCTCCCGGAGCCGCGCCACCATGGTCCGCAGCACGGATTCGCGATCGGGCAGCGGCCGCAGGATCTGCTCCAGCGGCCCCCGCAGCCGGGTCCAGGACATGCCCCCGGCCAGGGCGGAACGGGTGGCGGCGGCGAGCAGGTCGCCCGCCAGCGCCTTCAGGCCGAGGGTCAGGCCGGCGGGGTGCTCCGGCAGGGTCGCCAAGCCGGCCACCAGCCTCAGCTGCGCCTCCGGCGCCAGGTCCATGACGATCTGGCGCAGGAGGGCGAGCTGGTCGGCGTCGGGGGCGCCGTCCCCCAGCCCCAGCTTGTCTCCGAGCGGGCCCAGCCCGCCCAGGTCGGCGGGGCCGCCCGGCGCGCCGGACAGGGCGGCGAGCAGGGCTTCGCGGAGGCTATTCTCCAGGGGTTCCGCGGAGGAGGTGTCCGGGCTGGCGGGGGGCTGGTCGTCGGCGCCCTCTTCGCCTTCGTGGACGGCCTGGTAGCGGATCTGGGAGACCTTGATGCGCCGGACGTCGGCGGCCTGGAGGAGGCGTTCGATGCCGCCCTGCTCCTCCAGCTTCTGCGGCTTGAGGGACAGGGCCTGGAGGAAGGCCAGGCACTCGCCTTCCGTGACGCCCTGCTCGAAGACGAATCCGCTCACGCTCCGCTCGGACACGAGGCGCACAAGCGTGGCCACGTGGGGGTTGCGGCCGTCCTGCACCACGCCATCCGCGAAGGCCTTGGCGCCCGTGACCACGAACTGGAGGCGGCTGCTCCCAGCCAGCCAGCGGGTCAGGGCGGCATGGGCGGCTGCCACCGCCTCCTGCGCCCTGGGGTGCGCGGCGGTGTACATCTGGAGCGCCTTGAGGGCCATGGCCAGGGTCTGGGCGAGCTGCAGGAAGTCGCTCATGCGGGCATCGTCCGGGTGGGGTCGGACCATTCCCGCCTCAGCTGGGCGTAGTGGGCCTCGATGAACGCAAGGCGCCGCCGGCCCTCCTCGCGGGCGGGCGCGGTGTTGAAGCTGGCGGTGATGTCCCGGGCCAGGTCCAGCCAGGCCTCGCCGCGGCGCAGGATCTCGGCGGTGGTGATGGGCTGGAAGGCGCCGCTGATGCAGCCGAAGTGGATGAGGCTCGCCGCGCCGATCTTGCTGAGCTTGTCGCAGTCCCAGAGGCAGGCGGTCTCCAGGGGCTCCAGGCGCTTCGTGAGCTTCAGCCCCACGTGGTGCTCGATGGCGTGGCGCACGGCGGGGACCTTCTCCGGCGGGAAATCCGTGCCCGCGAGGATCTCCGCCACCCGGGCCGAGGCCTCCTGGGCGTGGGTGTCCCTGGCTTGCGGGTCCTTGAGCCGCTTGGCCACGTCATGCAGCCAGGCGGCGCATTCGACGACCTCCGGATCGGCCCCCACTTCGGGCGCCAGCCAGCGGGCCAGCAGCACGGCGGCGTAGGTGTGCTCGAAGCGGTAGTTGAAGATGGGCTGGTAGGCGCCATCCACCTCGTGGCCGATGCCCCAGAACCGGATGGCGTCGGCATCCGAGAAGCGCCGGAGCGCCTCTTCGCATGCGGCGCGCCAAGGGGTGGGCAGGGTCATGGATGAGCTTCCTGGTGGGCCCGGAGGGCGCCGAGGGTGGCCTGGATCTCCACGAACATGACGCGGTCGGTCCAGGGGGAGCAAGCCTCCGCCAAGCGGTCCATCAGGGGCTGCAGGCCCCGGGCCGGGGCGAGGCCCACGATGCGGAGCCCTTCCAGGGCCATGCGGGCCTCGATGGCCAGCACCTGCTCGAGGGCGTCCACGGCGCGGAGGAGCTTGCGGGCGGCGATGGGCCCCATGCTCACGTGGTCCTCCTTGCCGGCGCTGGTGGGGATGGTGTCCACGCAGGCGGGATGGGCCAGGCCCTTCATCTCGCTGACCAGGGCCGCGGAGGTGACGTGGGCCATCATGAAGCCGGATTCGAGGCCGCCGTTCTGGGTGAGGAAGGCGGGCAGGTCCGAGTAGGCGGGATTCACCAGGCGCTCCTGGCGGCGCTCGGAGATGCTGGCGAGGTCCGCCGCGGCGATGGCGAGCACATCGCAGGCGAAGGCGGGGTACTGGCCATGGAAGTTGCCACCGGAACGGGACTCCTGGGTGTCTGTGAAGATCATCGGGTTGTCCGTGGCGCTGTTGAGTTCCCGCTCGAGGATGGCCCCGGCGAAGCCCAGGGCATCACGGGTCACGCCGTGCACCTGGGGGATGCAGCGCAGGCTGTAGGCGTCCTGCACGCGGTGGCAGTCCTTGTGGCTTTCCGAGATGTCGCTGGTCTCGCCCAGGATTTCTCGCATGTGTCCGGCCACGGCGACCTGGCCCGGGTGGGGCCGGGCGGCATGGATGCGCGGATCGAAGGCGGCGCGGGTGCCCCGCAGGGCCTCGAGGCTCAGGCCGGCGATCTCGTCCGCCAGGCCCGCCAGGCGGGTGAACTTCTCCACGGCCAGGTTGCCCAGGGAGGTGATGAGCTGGGTGCCGTTGATGAGGGCCAGGCCCTCCTTGGCCTGCAGGACCACGGGCTCCAGGCCCGCGGCGGCCAGCGCCTGGCCGCCGGGAACGGCGGCCCCGCCTTGCCACGCCAGCCCTTCGCCCACCAGCAGCAGCGCCATGTGGGCCAGCGGGGCCAGGTCGCCGCTGGCGCCCACGCTGCCCTGGCTGGGCACCACGGGCACGATGTCGCGGTTCAGGCACTCGGCCAGCAGGCGGATGGGTTCGGGGCGGATGCCGCTGTGGCCCTTCAGCAGGCAGTTGATGCGGGCGGCCATGAGGGCGCGGGTCTGATCCTTGGGCAGCGGCTCTCCCACGCCCGCGGCGTGGCTGCGGATCAGGTTGAGCTGGAGCAGCTGGAGCTGGTCCGGGGGGATCACCACCGTGGCGAACTGGCCGAAGCCCGTGTTGATGCCGTAGACCGTGCGGCCTTCGGCGACGATGCGGTCCACCACGGCCCGGTTCTCGGCCACAAGGGCCAGGGCGCCCTCGTCCAGGGAAACCCCTTCGCCGGCGGCGATGCGGGCCAGCAGCGGGGCGGTCAGGGAGGTTCCATCGAGGCGGATCATGCGAGGTCCTTGCGGGAGAGCGTCAGGGCCAGCAGCAGGGCCAGCCCCAGGGTGATGCCCGCGGCGGTATAGGTGGCCTGGCCACCCCAGCGGGCGAAAATGAAGGTGCCTGCGGCGGGGCCGATGATGCGGCCCAGGCCCGTCATGGCGTTCAGCACGCCGAAGAGGCTGCCCTGGTCTTCAGGCGGCGTGAGCTGGCTGGCCAGGGCCGTTCCGGCGGTGTTGCCCATGCCGCTGCCCCAGGAGAGCGGGATGAAGATCAGCAGGAAGGGCCACATCCAGGCGGCGACGGGCATCAGGGGCAGGGCGATCC
>JAMPXL010000258.1 GCA_023701165.1 Geothrix sp.
GGCCGGGATCAGCCCTGCCGTTCCTTGTAGACGACGTCAACGGCCAGCGCCAGGCCCAGCAGGAGCGGCAGCTGCTCTGGCCGTTCGGACTGGACCAGATACTGGTCCGCGTTGGTGAAGACCTCCTTCAGGGCCCCGGCCCACTTTTTGGTGACGATGCCCGCGGGCTGGCCGTGCAGGCTGGCCGCGTAGTCCCAGCCCTTCCAGTCGCCCTTCATCTGCCCGATCTCCTGCCCCATGGGATCGAGGATCAGGAAGGCGCCACCCAGCGAGAACAGCTTGCTGCGGAGCTGGGCGAGAACCCGTCCCTGGCCGTCGACCACCGCCAGGTTCGTGCGGAGGAAGCCGGCGTGCTTCTTGACGCTCAGCACGGGCTGGGGGTTGCTGCCGGAATAGACATTGAGGGTCGTGGGAAGCATCACCTTCTTGACGATCAGCCGGAGCCACTTGGCCCAGGTGGCGGGTTCGTCCCTGACCTGGCCCAGCACCATCTGGCTGTCGGGGTCGAGCAGGTCGTAGGTGTCCCGCAGCTTCATCATCGCGACCTGTTCCCGTACAAAGATCGACACGCGCTGACCAAACATGGATGCTCCTGAAGGGATGTCCCAGCCTATAGGAAGAGGCCAGCCACTGGAAAGCGCGGGCGCCAAGCCCTCATCACCCATGCCCGGCCTGAGGAAAAAACGCCACTACGGCCGGGGCGTTGGCGAGGCGTTCCGGGCCTCCAGCGCGGTGAAGTCCTCGCCGGGATTGATGAACTGGTCCAGCTCCACGCCGTGCTGGCGGTCATGGAGCTGCTTGTAGCGGCCGTTCATGGCGAGCAGGTCCTGGTGCCTGCCCCGTTCCACGATCTCACCGTGTTCGACCACGAGGATCTGGTCGGCGCTTTCGATGGTGCTGAGCCGGTGGGCGATGACGAAGGTGGTTCGGCCGGCCCGCAGGCGGCGCAGGCCGTCCCGGATGAGGGCTTCGCTCTCGCTGTCGAGGCTCGAGGTCGCCTCGTCGAGCAGCAGGATCCTGGGGTCCGCGAGGATGGCGCGGGCGATGGCCACCCGCTGGCGCTGGCCGCCGGACAGCTTGACGCCGCGTTCGCCCACGACGGTGTCGTAGCCCTGCTCGAACCGCTCCACGAATTCGTGGACATGGGCGATGCGGCCCACAGCCTCGATCTCTTCGCGCGTGGCGCCGGGCTTGGCGAAGCCGATGTTGTCCGCCACGGTGCCGTCGAAAAGGAAGTTGTCCTGCATGACGACACCCAGCTTGGCGCGGTACTCCCGGAGACGGAGGGCCTCGATGCTCCTCCCGTCCACGAGCACCTGGCCCTGCTGGGGATGGTTGAAGGCCATGACGAGGGAGATGATGGTGCTCTTCCCGGAGCCGCTGGAGCCCACCAGGGCCACCGTGCTGCCGGCGGGCACCTCGAAGGAGACGCCCTTGAGGACCGGGCTGCCCTCCTCGTAGGCGAAGTGGACATCCCGGAAGGCCACCGTGCCCTCCAGGGCGGCGAGGGGCTCCCGGCTGGCGTCCGCCTGGTCCTCGGTGGGCATGTCGAGGATCTCGCGGACGCGGTCCAGGCCCGCGAAGGCCTCGCTCACCTGGGTTCCGATGTTGGCGATCTGCACCACGGGGGCCGCCATCATGCCCACGAAGAAGGTGTACATGATCAGGTCGCCCAGCGTCATGGCCCCGCTGAGGATGGCCTGGCCGCCGATGATCATGATCAGCACGCCGATGGCGCCGATGATGGCGGTGCCGAAGGCGGTGATGGCGCTGGTGCCGGTCAGGGTGCCCGCGATGTTCTTGAAGAGCCGCTCGGTCCCCTCGGCGAAGATCCTCCGCTCCCGGTCCTCGGCCACGTAGACCTTCAGGATCCGGATGCCGCCCACGGACTCGGTCAGGCGCCCGGTGATGTCGGCGGTGATCTCGCTGCGTTGGCGGAAGAGGGGGCGGAGCTTCCGGAAGGCCAGGGCCATGGCCCCGCCGAAGACGGCCAGGAAGATGACCGTGGCCAGGGTGAGCTTCCAGTTCAGCCAGAACAGCACGGCCAGGGAGATCACGGCCGTTAGGCCGCCGCCCACGAGCTGGATGATGCCGGTGCCCCCGAGGTTTCGGACGCCCTCCGCGTCGTTCATGACGCGGGAGATCACCACCCCGCTCTTGGTGCTGTCGAAATAGCGGATGGGCAGGCGCAGGATGTGGTCCTGGACCCGCTGGCGCATGGCCATGATGGCCCGCTGGGCCGCCACGCTGACCACCTGGGAGTTGGCGTAGCTGGTGGCCGCCTGCAGCAGCGTGGCGGCGCCGGCGCCCAGCGCCAGGGGCAGCAGGAGGTGGCCGTTGTGCTTTCCGAGAACCTCGTCGATGAGGTATTTCGTGCTGGCGGGCAGCACCAGCCCCGCCAGCCGGCTGATGAGCATGAGCACCAGGCCCAGGGCCAGGGAGCCCCGGTGCTGCCGCAGGAGCGCCCGGGCCTCCCGCCAGGCGCGGGCCGTGTCCACCTTGGGTTTCGTCTTGGAGTCGGTCATTCCACCACCGGGAAGGCAGGCCAGGGCCTGTGGGAAGGGGCCTCGCCGCCAGCCATCAGCGGGCGGGGCCCCGCAGGACGGGATCCAGGGCGGTCCAGGCGTGATCCGCCACCCGGCGGGCGCCGGCGGCGTTCGGGTGGATGCCATCGGACTGGTTCAGGCTGGGGTCCATGGCGACGCCTTCGAGGAGGAAGGGGAGCAGGGGGACCTGGAATTCCCCGGCGAGGCGCGGAAAGATCCGGGCAAAGGCGGCGCGGTAGCGGGTGCCGTAGTTCCCTGGGAGTTGGATGCCGGCAAGGACCACCCGCGTTCCCTCCTTCCTGGCCCGGGCCAGGATGGCGCGGAGGTTCCGTTCCGTCTCGTGGACCGGGATGCCCCGCAGCCCGTCGTTGGCGCCGAGGCAGACGAACATCACATCCACCTTCTGCTTGTAGATCCAGTCCAGCCGGGCGGCCCCGCCGGCGGTGGTGTCGCCGCTGATGCCCGCGTTGACGACCTTCCAGGGGCGCCCCTCCGCGACCAGGCGGGCCTCGATGAGGGCGGGGAAGGCCGCTTCCCTGGGTAGGCCGAGACCGGCCGTGAGGCTGTCCCCCAGGAAGACGAGGGTTCCGGCCACGGCCTGGGGGGCCGCCACGGCCGCAGGGCCCGGAGACCCGGCCGGTTCCGGCGCCTGCCTGCCGCAGGCGACTGCCAGGAGGAGCAGAACCGGGAGTGCGGCGGCGGGACAGCGGACCTTCCTCATGCCTGAAGGATGCCATGACATCGTCTAGGCTGATGGGGAGGGTGCCGCATGATCTCGATCCGATCCGTATCGAAGACCTTCACCTCCCC
>JAMPXL010000259.1 GCA_023701165.1 Geothrix sp.
GGACTGGGCGACCTGAAGCGCCTGGGCCGCGTGGGGCTCGTGACGCTGATCTGCTTCCTGGGCCTCACGACGCTCTCCACGGCGCTGGGCCTGGGCGCCATGAACCTGCTGGAGCCCGGGAAGAGCCTGAACCCGGCCGTCAAGACCCAGCTCATGGAGACCTACAAGGGGGACTCCGCCCAGATGGCCGAGAAGATGGGCCTCTCCCAGTCCAGCTTCGACATCAACCTGCTGGTGAACATCGTGCCCCGCAACCCCCTCAAATCCGCGGCCGCGGGGGACATGCTGGCGGTCATCTTCTTCGCCCTGGTGCTCGGGGCCGCCCTGGCGCGCCTGCCGAAGGAGAAGGGCGAACCCCTGATCAAGGTGCTGGAAAGCCTGGGCGAAGCCATGGTCTCCATCATCGACATGGTCATGAAGGTCGCGCCCATCGGGGTCTTCTGCCTGATCTTCAGCGTCATGGCCCGCTTCGGCTACGGCCTGCTGCTCAACCTGATGGGGTACGTGATCACGGTCCTGGGCTCCATGGCGATCTTCCAGATCCTCGGGTACGGCCTGGTGCTCAAGTTCCTGGCCCGGCGGGCGCCGCTGGACTTCCTCCGCCGCATCCGGGTGGTGATGGTCACGGCCTTCTCCACCAGCTCCAGCAACGCCACCCTCCCCACCACCATCCGCACCGCGGAGGACGAGCTCCGCATCTCGCCCCAGGTCGCCGGTTTCGTCCTGCCCCTGGGGGCCACCATGAACATGAACGGCACCGCCCTCTTCGAGGGGGCCACGGTCCTGTTCCTGGCCCAGGTCTTCGGCGTGCACCTCGGCCTCAACCAGCAGCTGCTGGTGGTGCTCATGTCGGTCATCACCGCCATCGGCGTGGCCGGCATCCCCGGTGGCTCGCTGCCCCTGCTGATGATGGTGCTGGGGATGACCGGGGTGCCCCCCGAGGGCATCGCCCTAATCCTGGGGGTCGACCGCATCCTGGACATGAGCCGGACCGTGCTCAACGTGACCGGGGATCTGGTGACGGCCACCCTGGTGGAACGCTTCTGCGGCCGGGACCTTCCCTCCGCCTGAAGGACCGCCTTCAAGATTCCGGAGATTCGGACGAAAAGGATCGGATCCCTCCAAGGAGCCGCCATGCGCCACGCCCTCTCCGCCCTTCTGGTTCCGGTCCTCAGCATGGGCCTGGCCGCCCAGGACATCACTCCGGCCGAAACCGAGGCCCTGGTGAAAGAAGCCATCGCCTTCGCCAAGGCCAACGGCAAGGAGGCCGCCTTCAAGGAGATCACCCGGGCCGGGGGCCGCTTCCACAAGCACGGCGGCGAGCTGTACGTCTTCGTCTACGACCTGGACGGCAAGGTGGTGGCCCACGGCCAGGGCGCCTCCAAGGTGGGCGTGAACCAGGCCAAGGCCAAGGATCCCGATGGCGTGGAGTTCGTCCAGGAGCGCATCAAGCTGGCCAAGACCAAGGGCAAGGGCTGGCACGACTACCAGTACGCGAACCCCAAGACCGGCAAGCGGGAGCCCAAGACCAGCTACATCGAGGTCTGGGAAGGCCTGATCTTCGGCGCGGGCATCTACAAGAAGTAGCCGGACCCCCGGCCGGTCCGGGACCGGGACGATGCCATCATGGAAGCCAGGAGGCTTCCTTGAAACTCATCGCCTGGGACTTCGACGGCACGCTGGTGGACAGCCGCCCCCTCATCGAGGCGGGCATGGCCCATGCCCTGGACGCCCTGGGCCAGCCCCGGTCCGTCATGGCGGAATGGCTCAAGTACGTGGGCCTGCCCGTGGAAGCCGGCATCCGGAACACCTTCGGCCCCCTGGGGCTGGAGGGCGAGGTGGTCCTCAAGGCCTACCGCAGCTTCGGCCATGCGGAGCACGAGCACCTGATGAAGCCCTTCGACGGCATTCCCGAGCTGCTGGACGAGCTCCGCGCCCGGGGCCAGCGCATGGGCGTGGCCACCTCCAAGCGGACCGTCCCCCTCATGCGGCAGATGGCCCGGTTCGGCTGGGAGACCTACTTCGACCCCATTATCACCCCGGACGACGTCACCCACGGCAAGCCCCACCCGGAGTCCCTGGAGCTGATGCAGGCCCGGACCGGCCTGGCCCCGGAGGACATCCTGATGGTGGGCGACACCCCCTTCGACCTGGACATGGCCCGGGCCGCCGGGGTGCCCAGCCTGGCCGTGGGCCACGGCTTCTATCCCCAGGAGGCCCTGGCCGCCTGCGGCCCCCGGGCCTATGCGCCGGACACGGCCGCCCTGCGGGACATCCTCCTGGCCTATGTATGATCCGGGGGGGACCGCCTGCTCGCTTGGCTCGCGATGTCCCCCCCGAGACCATCCTCAACTCAGGAGCCGGCATGGCTGAACTGACGCACCTCGATCCCGAAGGCCGTCCCAAGATGGTGGACGTCTCCGCCAAGGCCGTGACCCGGCGCTTGGCCGCGGCGGCCGGCTACCTGGAGCTGGACGCCCCCGCCGCCGAGGCCCTGGAACGGGGCGGAGGCCCCAAGGGTGATCCCTGGTCCGTGGCCCGCATCGGGGCCGTGGGGGGCGTCAAGCGGGCCGCCGACCTCATCCCCCTGGCCCATCCCCTGGCCATCGAGGCCGTGGATGTCGCCCACCACTGGGACCCCGCCACCCGCCGGGCCTGGCTCCGGGTGCAGGTGAGCTGCGAAGGGCGCACGGGCATCGAGATGGAGGCCCTGGCTGGTGTGACCGTGGGCCTGCTGGTGCTCTACGACATGCTCAAGGCCGTGAGCCACGGCATGGCCCTGGGTCCGGCCCGGCTGCTGCGCAAGGAGGGTGGCCGCCGGGGCACCGTCACCCTGCCCTGGCCGGGATGCCCCTGGATGCCCTGAAACCGGGGGACCAGTTGGAAAACATTTGCATATGCAAGGTTCCAGGGCCCCGGTAGGATGGACCTGGACTGTTCCTATTCATCGTGGACCCGGGGTCACGACCCCCTCAAGGAGGCCTAGCGAAGCAGGCTTTTCCGTTCCAGCCGGGAGTTTACCCCATGCGTCTTGCCGCCCTGACCCTCGTTCTCGCGTCCCTCAGCCTCGGCCTCCAGGCCGCCCCGAAGCGGACCTCCAAGAAGACCTCCTCCCGGCCCGCGGATGGCTCGGTCCATGTGATGCGCAAGGGTGAGACCGCCGCGGCGGTGGCCCGCGCCAACGGCATGAGCCTGGCCGAACTGGGTGCCCTGAACCCCGGCCGGAAGCTTGCGAAGCTGGCCGTGGGCGACCGCCTGAAGGTGCGTGCCTCCCGCAGCGCCGCCGCCGCGGACCTCGATGATGCGGCTCCCGTGGCCGCCCTTCCCGCCCTCCCCCGGCCCGCCCTGGCGGCC
>JAMPXL010000260.1 GCA_023701165.1 Geothrix sp.
GCCACGCCCACCCCGGCCTTGTGGACCGCCAGCATGATGACCGTGGCTTCGGGTCCGGCCTTGCGGAAGACCGTCTTCAGCAGCCACACCACGAACTCCTGGGTGGTGTAGTCGTCGTTGTGGAGGAGCACCTTCCACAGGCCGGGTTCCTTCACCTTGGCCCGCTTGCGGGTGAGGACCTGGCCCTCCTCCTTCACCTGCCTGGCCATGAGTGACGCCTCCGGGGCATCAGGATAGCGGATTGAGCCGCACGAACCCGCCCCGGGCCAGTTCCCGGATGAACAGGGCCGCCCGAAAGCCGGCATCGGACTCGCCGGGGTGGGCCTGGACCATGGCATCCATCACCTGCGCCACGGTGCGCGTGCCATCGCAGGCCTGCCACAAGGCGGTTCCACGGGCATCGAGCTTCACGCGGAAGTTGGGCCGCTTCATCAGCCGCACCAGCCAGGCCCAGCGCGGGGACAGGATCTTGGGCCGGATCAGGACCAGGTTCCCATCCTCGCCGGGTTCGGAGGACAGCGCCTGGACGGGTACCGCAGCAAGGAAGGCTTCATCGGGAAAGGTGGTCATTCGTCAGGCTTTCAAAATAAAACACTCACCACCAAGACACCAAGACACCAAGAAAAGAATTTGTTCTTCTTGGTGTCTTGGTGTCTTGGTGGTGATCAGTTCGCTTTCAACCTAGAAATTCGCACTCGGTGGTGCAGGCTCGTCGGCTTCGCCGGCGTTGTCGAGGGGCACCTTCACCAGGTAGACGGCAATGGCCAGGAGGATCAGGAGGCTGATCCAGAAGGCACCGGGCGCATTGGTGACACCCGTCTTATCCACGCCCCAGATGAACTTGGTGAGGTGGTACTTCACCTCGAAGAAGGCGAAGGAGGCGAAGACCAGGCCCACCAGGGCCTCGCCCGCGATGAGGCCCGCGGCCAGCAGCACGCCGTTGTTCTCCACGCGCACCTTCTGGGCCTCGTTCAGGCCCCGCTTGGCGCCGAACATCTCCACGGCCCCCTTGATGAGGCCGCCCAGGAAGATGGCGAAGGTGGTCTCCAGGGGCAGATACATGCCCACGCTGACGAGCATGGGGCTCTTCACCTGCATGAGGATGAAGGCGAGCCCCATCATCATGCCGACGATGATGAGCGGCCAGGCCATCTTGCCCTCCACGATGCCGCGGCTGAGCAGGGCCATGAGGCCCGCCTGGGGCGCGGCCAGCTGCTTGGAGCCGAAGCCGGCGTCCAGGGCGAGCACGGCTTTCTTCTGGTCGGCGGGCAGCTGCTTCACCTGGTCCAGGGTGTAGGTCTGGCCGTCGGGAGCCGTGACCAGCTGCACCTGCTGGGCGGTGAGCTCGGCGATGCGCTTGGTGCCCTGGGCGGTGATGTCGCCCTCGTGGAGCACCATGAGGGGGATGAACAGCACGATGGAGGCCAGGGCCACGCCGAGCAGGTCGCCCATCTCCATGCGCCAGGGGGTGCCGCCCAGGATGTGGCCGGCCTTGAGGTCCTGCAGCATCTCGCCGGCGACGGCGGCGCTCACGCAGACGATGGCGGCCACGCCCAGCACGGCGGCCACGCCCTCCTGGCCCTTCACGCCCAGCACCACCATGACCAGCGCCGTGACCACGAGCGCGGTGAGGGTCAGGCCGGAGATGGGGTTGTTGCTGGAGCCCATGATGCCGACGAGGTAGCCGCTGATGGCGGCGAAGAAGAAGCCGAGGATGATCATCACCAGGGCCGCCACGAAGGAGGTCATGGCCCCCACCTGGAAGATCTGCCAGGTCACGAAGAAGGTGACGGCGGCGGCGAAGAGGATGCCGCCCACCACGTAGGTGAAGGGCAGGTCCTTGTTGACGCGGTCCACCACGTGGTCGCCGGAGGCGGCCTTCTTCACATCGGAGACGGAGCGGGTGAGGCCCGTGGCCAGGCTCTTGCGCATCTTGAAGAGGGTGAAGCCGGCGCCCACGAGCATGCCGCCGATGGCGATGGGACGGACGATGAACTTCCAGACCGAGTAGGAGAGGGCGATCCAGTCACCCTGGGGCGCGTTCTCGGGCAGGACGCCGGGGGCCAGGAAGTAGGAGATGATGGGCACCAGCAGGCCCCAGGCGATGATGCCGCCGGAGAAGTTCAGGGCGCCGAGCTTGGGCCCGATGATGTAGCCCACGCCCATGTAGGCGGGGCTGATGCCGGGGGAGCTGAGCAGCATGCCGCCCATGACCTTGGCCTTCCAGTTCGCCGTGAGGGTGATGGCGGTGGTCTTGAAGGCGGCGAACTTCTCCCAGGTGGTGGCGAAGAGCTGGACCTGCACCAGCGCCTGGATGAGGGCGCCGAGGCCCATGGCGCCGAAGAGGAACTTGGTGCCGCTGCCCCCGCGGGCGCCGGCCTTGTGGATCTCGGCGGCGGCCACGCTCTCGGGGTAGGGCAGCTCCGCGTCCTCGACCATCACGCGACGGAGCAGGGCCACGAACATGATGCCCAGCACGCCGCCGCCGAACATGATCAGCGAGCTGGTGACGTAGTTGCCCGCCGTGAAGAACTTGGGCCAGATGCCGCTGATGACGAAGGCGGGGATGGTGAAGATGGCGCCGGCGGCCACGGACTCGCCGATGCTGCCCACGGTGCGGGCCATGTTCTCTTCGAGGATGGTGCCCTTCATGAGCTTGATGAGGGCCATGCCGATGACCGCCGCGGGATAGGTGGCGGCGATGGTCATGCCCGCCTTCAACCCGAGGTAGGCGTTGGCGGAGCCCAGCACCACGGCCATGACGAGGCCGATGAGCACCGCACGCAGGGAGAACTCCCGCATGTTCTGGTCGGATGGGACAAAGGGTTGCATCGATGCTCCTGAAAAGGCGCGAAGGTGGGAAAAGGAAGTCGGATGGAGCGGATAGTCTAATACATTGCCGACGGCCCCATCCCATGCCCATCCTCACCAGCAAGGCCAATCCCCGCTTCAAGGCGCTCCTGACCCGGCTGAAGGCCGGGGGCCGTCGGCGTGAAGCCACGCTGCTGCTGGGCGGGAAGCTCATCGAGACCTGGGCCGGGGCCCGACAGACCGCCGCCGGGAAACGGCTGCGTCCCACCCTCTGGCTGAGGCTGGAACAGACCGATCCCCACCCCCTGGAGGCGGTCCTGGGCCTCGACACCCTGGTGCTGGGCGAGGCTCTCATGCGGGAACTGGCGGACGCGGGCAGCCCCCCGGACCATGCCCTGCTCATGGACCTGGGACCCGAGCCGTCCGGGCCGCTGGCCCCGCGCGCCATCGGCGCCTGGGGCATCCAGGATCCGGGCAACCTGGGCGCCATCCTCCGCAGCGCCGCCGCCTTCGGCTTCCAGGAGGCCCTGCTGGGCCC
>JAMPXL010000261.1 GCA_023701165.1 Geothrix sp.
CAACGGCATGGCCTCCCGCTCTTCCCGCGGCCCCACGTGGTGCTCTGGAAGACGGAGCCGGAGCCGGATTCCGCCATCGGCCACCATCGGGGCTGGGCGGAGCTGCTCGTCGTCCACGAGCTGGGCCACATGCACCACCTGCTGCGCCCGGCCCGGAAGCAGAACCTGTGGCAGCGCTGGACTGCGGTGCTGGGGCCCCTCACGGAGAAATCGCCCCGCTGGGTGACGGAGGGGTACGCCACCCTCATCGAGGGCAAGCTCACGGGCAGCGGCCGCCCCCACAGCGCCCTCCGCGCCTCGGTGCTGCGGCAGTGGGCCCTGGAAGGCAAGCTCCCCACCTACGAAGCCCTCAGCGGCACGGGCGGCTTCCTCGGCGGCAGCATGGCCTACCTGGGGGGCAGCGCCTACCTGGAGTGGCTCGAAGCGAAGGCCGCGGATACCAAGGTCTTCCAGACCCTCTGGACGCGGCTGGCCGGCAAGCGCGACTTCGAGGCGGCCTTCAGGGCCACCTTCGGCTTCGGCCCAAAGGACGGCTACCAGCGCTACTGCGCCGAGCTGACCCACACGGCGCTGGAACTGGAGCGTCGCGCAAAGCGCGATGACCCGCAGGGCGCAGCCCAGGAAGGGCTGCGTGAAGGCCAGCTCGTCACCCAGCTGAAGGGCTGGGCCTCGGATCTGGCCCTGAGTCCGGACGGGTCCAAGCTCATGGCCCGGGTGCTGGATCCGAAGAAACCCGGCCTCTACGTCTGGGACCTGAAGGCCACGCCCAAGCCCGTCCAGGCGCAGCCGGGCGAGCCCGCGGACCGCGCGCCGCTGGCCCCGGTCCTTCCGCCCGCCCGCCGCCTGGGCCCGGTCCACGGGGCCCTTCCCTGGAAACCCGTCTGGACCGGGCCGGAGACCCTCGCCTTCCAGCTGCGCCTGCCCAACCCGGAGGGCGTGCTGACGCCCCAGGCGGAGCAATGGCACCTGAGCCAGGGGCTCAAGCGCCTCCCCGAGCCCGCGAAGGCCCCCACCCCCGGCGCCATCACCTGGCGGGAAGTGGAGGGCATCTGGAACCTGGTGGACGCCCAGGGGCGGCCCCTCACCCGCACCCTGGCAGCCGCATGGAACCCCACGGCCACGCCCGACGGCAAGTGGATCTACTACACCCAGCTGAGTGCCACGGGCCTGCAGATCCGCCGCCTCGACGCCACCCTCCCGCCCCTGGAGCCGAGCCCCCTTCCGCAGGATCCGGGGGCCCTGGTCCGGAACCAGGTGCTGCCGAAGGCCGACGAACCCAGCCCCCTTCCGGCGCCGGTGCCCGTGGAACCCCATCCCTACCGCGTGGGCGGCAGCCACGACACCTTCTCCCTCGTGGGCTACAGCGCCACGCCTTCGGGCTTCAGCGCCCAGGTGGGCGGAGGCGGCAATGACCTGCTCCACCGCCTGAACTGGCAGGTGCTGGCGGGCCTGGGCGACGGCGCGGGCCCCCGCGGCGGCATGGCCGGCCTCGCCTGGCGGGGCTGGCGGTGGGCGCCCTCCCTTCAGGCCTTCTCCATCCTGGAGCGGCCCACGAGCCAGCGCGTCGCCCCCGTGGCGGGCTTCGACCGGGAGCGCCGGGGTGCCGAACTGGCCTTCGTCTGGGAGGAACTGGGCCGGCCCCGGACCTACTTCCGCCCCGTGGCCACCTTCGAACGCGTCGCCTTCGAAGGCGGAAACGCCCTCACCCGCACCCTCTGGGGCCTGGACACGGGATGGGGCAGCGTCTGGGGCCGGGACGGGCACGGCCTCCGGGCGGCCCTCGCCGCCCGGGAGCAGCGGGGCCGCACAGAGGGGAGGACCGGGAACCTGACCCGCGCCACCCTCACCCTGGGCTGGATCAATCCCTGGGCGCCCCTCACCATCCGTGCTGAAGAGGGCCGCATCACGGGCGATCCCACGGCCCTGGACCGCTTCCACCTGGGCGGCGTGGGCACCTCGCTGCTGCCCACCGCCCTGGACGCCAACCGGGTGGTCCAGGCGGCCCTGCCCGCCTACACGGCCACCGGCGACCGCCTCCGGCGGCTGCGGGGCGACCTGGGCCTGGGGCCCTTCCAGGCCTACCTGGAGCACGCCGCCGTCTGGCAGGACCGCGCTCCGCGGGCATCGGCCCAGCGGGTCGCAGGCCTCGAGCTGGACAGCCGCAACCTGGGCCTCCCCCTGGACGTGCTGCGCCGGCTGACTGGCAACCTCTCCTTCTCCCTGGGCCTGCACCGCCCCTTGGACGGGGCCATGAAGGGCCGTACTGTGGGAACCCTCAGCGTGATCGTCCGCCCCTGATGTCCCGCCCCGGATCCTGATGCCCTTCCTCGTCGCGCTCCTCCTCATCTTCCTGGTCCAGTGGCTGCACCTGCGCCTGCTGCGCCTGGAGCTGCCGGCCCTCCGCCGCTGGCTGCCCTGGGCCCTGGGCCTGATCCACCTCCCCCTCCTGCTCTTCACGGGCCTCCGCCTCCTGGCCATCGGCGACCACGGCGCCCTGCCCCTGCTGCGGGCCCTGGCGCGGGCGGGTTTCTACTTCCAGGCCTTCACGGTGCTGCACCTGCTGGCGGGCATGGCGGCCCAGGGCCTCTGGCGCTTCCGGAGACGCCGGATCCCCGATCCCCCGGCCGAGGCCGTGGATCCCAGCCGCCGGGCCTTCCTGCGCAGCGCTGCCCTCGCCAGCACCGGGGCCGCCGTGGCCCTGGGTGTGGGCGGCGCCCAGGAGGCCTACGGGGACCCCGGCATCACCCGCCGCGACCTCGCTTTTCCCGACCTGCCCGCGGGCCTCGATGGACTGCGCCTCGCCCACCTCAGCGACCTCCATGCGGGGCCCATGATCGGCGGCGACATCCTGCGCCGGTGGCGGGACCTGGCCGAACGGGAGCGGCCCGACCTGCTGCTCTTCACCGGCGACCTGGTGGACAGCCGGCCGGAGGAACTGGCCCCGCTCCTGGAGGCCTTCTGGGCCTTCCCGGCCCCCCTCGGGGCTTTCGCCGTGCTGGGCAATCACGACTACTTCGACGATCCGCGGCCCATCTGGCGGGATCTGGAAACCGCCGGGATCCGCTGCCTGGAAAACACCGCTGCCCTGGTGCGGCGGGGGGGCGGCACCCTGGCCGTGCTGGGGCTCCAGGACCCCATGGCGCGGAACGGCCGCTTCCGCCGGGTGGTCTACGGCCCCGGCCCCCGGCCCGCGGAGGCCGCCCGGGATCTGCCGGCGGATGCCTTCCGCATCTGCCTGAACCACCGGCCCAGCGAATGGGAGCGGGCCCTGGAGGCCGGGGCCCGGCTCACCCTGTCGGGCCATACCCACGGCGGGCAGATCAA
>JAMPXL010000262.1 GCA_023701165.1 Geothrix sp.
CCTCCCGGGCTCAGGCTGACCTCCTGAAGGCCTGGTCCCTTCTCGAGACCGTGGGCGGCGAGCTCCTCCGCCCCAGGAACGGCGTGCGGCTCGAGCTCGCCTGGCGGCTGATGGACCTGGGCAAGATGAGGGCCGCCTATGCGGCTGTGTCGACCCAGCCATCCTTGAACATCCGTGAACTCAGCCACTGCTTCTTCGTATCCGCCCACCTCGGCGATTGGGCCGCCATGAAGCGGCACGCCGGGTCGCTCGTGGGCCAGGGGGGACAACTGGGCGGCCTTCACGCGGCGGCCGAGAACACCTTGACCATGTTCGACTACGAATCCCTGCTCAAGGCCGTCGACACGGGACGTCCCGATCCGCCCGCGGGCCCCTTGACCATCCGCAGCTTCCGGATTTCGAAGCAGCGGATCAAAGTCGAAAGCGTGTCCGGCAGCCACAAGGCCTTCCTCAAGACCGCGGAGTCCTGGCCCAAGGACTGGACGGACAAAGCCGAAGCCACCGTGGCGCTTCTCCAGGTGGGGGCGGCCGCCCACTGGGTGGAGGGTTCCGCCCAGCCCCCGGTCTCGGGGTTCCTGGATGCCACCCGCCTCTACCTCGTCGGCTACCGGATTTCCCAGGGGACGGGCGGCGATTCCGGGCGCCAGGAGCAGGTGTGGGACCTGCGTCCGGATCCGCTGGACCCCGGCCGCTGGCGCGGAACCCACACCCTCACCGCCAAGGTCGCGGGGGCGGATCCCAAGGCCGGGCCCGCCCTTCGCGTGACCTTCGAGGTCGAGTGGGACATGAGCCCGGAAGAGGACTATCCCGAGCCGCGGCAGGGGACTCCCCCATCTGTCCCCGTGAAACCCGGATCCTGAAGAGGCCCCCATGAGAACGCTCCTCCTCGCCCTGGCCACCCTCACCCTCGCGGCCCAGGCTCCCAAACCCCCGGCCTTCGACGAGGCCTTCTTCGCCGGAGACCGCCGGGCCATCCTCGAAGGCTGCGCGGACCGGGCGCGGGCCCTCAAGCCGAAGGACGCGAAGTACCTCGCGGAATGCGGGCGGGCCTACCTGGCCGCCCTCGACAAACCCAGGGCCGAGGCCGTCTTCAAGGAAGCCGAGACCCGCGAGTTCAAGGACGGCTTGGTGCTGCGGCTCGTCGCCCAGGCCTGGCTGAAGCACGGCTACAAGACCGAAGCCCTCGAGGGCTACGAGAAGATCCTCGCCCGGGATCCCAAGAACAAGGAGGCCCTCACCCTCGCCGCCGTGGACCTGGCGGAGGTGGGCCTGGTGGCCGAAGCCGACCGGTACATGGGTGCCCTGGCGGCCCTGGAGAAGGACGACTGGGAGCGCTTCCTGAAGTTCGGCCGGGCCTTCCTGGTGGCCGGGCAGCGGAAGAAGGCCGCCACCTGGTTCGCCCGGGCCGTGGCCCTGAAGCCCGACGAGGAAAAGGTGTTCCTGGAGATCAGCCGCGCCTTCGCCGAAACCCAGAGCGTGATGTAGGGCTCAACGGGCGGGGGTCCCCGCCGTAGCCGGAACGTCCAGGAGCCCCCATGCGCCATGCGTTTCTCGATGACCAGGGCGCGGTGCGCAATGGGTGGAAGGTCCTGGGATTCTTCGCCCTCATGCTTCCCCTCGGCGCCCTTCTGGGCGGCCTGTTCCAGCTCGTTCCGGCCAGCGCCCGGGGCCTGGTGCCGGGGCAGTGGATCGGGGCCCTTTCCGCGCTCGCCGCCGCCTGGCTGTGCCTGCGGGCGGAGGGTCGAGGACTCGCCTCTCTGGGCCTGCGCCTCGATGGACGCTTCCTGCGCGACCTGGCCTTCGGCACCCTGACGGGCTTCGCCCTGATCGCGCTCGTGGCGGCCCTGGTGTTCGCCGCCGGAGGTGTCCACTGGATCCGCACCCCGGGCCAGGGCGTCCACGATCTGCTGAAGGGGGCCTGGCTCTACCTGGCCGTGGCCTGCTTCGAGGAGATCCTCTTCCGCGGCTATCCGTTCCAGCGCAGCGTGCGGGGGATCGGCTTCACCGCCGCCCAGCTGGCCTTCGCCCTCTTCTTCGCCCTCGGCCACTGGGGCAACCCGGGCATGGCCGGCGCCACCAAGGCCTGGGCGACCCTCAACATCGCGCTGGCCGCCCTGCTGCTGGCCCTCTGCTGGCGGCGCACCGGCAGCCTGGCGCTCCCCATCGGCGTGCACCTGGGCTGGAACTGGACCCAGGGCACCCTCCTCGGCTTCGGCGTGAGCGGCACGGCCGACCGGGGCTGGTGGACGCCGGTCTTCCACGGCCGCCCGGAGTGGCTCACGGGCGGCGCCTTCGGCCTGGAGGCCAGCCTCGTCTGCACCCTGGCCTGCGGCGCAGCCATGATCGCGTTGTGGCGCTGGAAGGGAACGGCTCCTAGCGCCGGTGCTTCCACTGCTTCGGCGTCTTGATGCCGGCGCCCATCACCAGCCGCATCTCGCTGGTGGGTACAAACCCCATGCGCTGGTAGAGGCCCTCGGCCTCGAGGCTCGCGTGCAGTTCCACGATCTCCAGCCCGATCTCCCGGGCGAGGTCCAGGGCCGCGTCCGTGAGGCTGGCGGCCAGGCCCCGGCGGCGGTGGGAGGGCTCCGTGTAGATGTTGAAGAGGTAGCCCCGCACCGACAGCTGCGTCACCGGCGAGGGGAGCGTCTCCTTCATCTGCAGCAGCACGCCGGCCACGGGCCGGCCCTCGTCCTCCATCAGGAAGCCCCGGCACTGGCCCGTCACCAGGCCGCTCCGCAGCTGATGGCGGAAGGCCTCGGCCATGCGCCGCAAGCCTTCCTCCGAGCCCATCTCCATGTCCCGGAACATGGCGACCCGGTGGGCCACGTGGATGTCCAGGTCAGCGAGTGTGGAGGGGCGGAGGGTCGGACTCATGGCGACAGTGTAGGCCTTTGCGCCCGTTTGACCCGAGCATTTCCGCGCCCATCGGCCGGGGGGCCGCCGCAAAAGCCCCCCTCCGTGCAGGGCGTTTTGGCCCTGTTCCGAGGCGGTATCCTGGCCCATGCACTACGCGGCCCTCGCCTCCGGTTCCAAGGGGAACTGCCACGCCTTGTCGGCGGGGGGGCAGACGCTGCTCATCGATGCAGGCATCTCCCTGCGCCAGATCCGGCAGCGCCTGGAGGCCCTGGGGATGGATCCGGAAGAGGTGCGCGCCGTGGCCCTCACCCACGAGCATTCGGACCACATCGGAGCCCTGGGTGTGATCCTCCGGCGGACGGAGTGGGCCATTCTCGCCACCGCGGCCACCCGGGAGGCCGTGGGCCGGGCCCAGGGCACCGACATCCCCCTTTCCCGCTGGATCGAGGTGGCGGCGGGAC
>JAMPXL010000263.1 GCA_023701165.1 Geothrix sp.
CCTTCTCGCCTGGCCCCTGGACCGCTGGCTGGGCGCGCAGTCGCTGCTGCATCCGGAGCTGTGGCGCTAGCAGGTCACTAGCCTGCCCTTAAACCTCAGGACGCCTGGGCACCTCGTGCGACATCAAGTCGCACAAGGTGTGACGGCGTCAGCCTGCGGTTTCTTCCCGCAGCTTCTTCCACACGGCCGGTTCGCTGAGGCGGCCGGTCTCGTCGAAGTGGCGGCTTTCGATGAGGTAGCGGTAGCCCTGCTCGGTGAGGAACAGCTGGCGGTTGCGGGCGAACTCCTGCTCCGTGGTGTCGCGGCTGATGAGGCTGTAGAAGTAGCTCACGTTGCGCTCGCCCTTGGGGCGGAGGATGCGGCCCAGGCGCTGGGCCTCCTCCTGCCTTGATCCGAAGGTGCCGCTCACCTGGATGGCCACGCTGGCATCCGGCAGGTCGATGGCGAAGTTGGCCACCTTGCTCACGATGAGCACCCGCAGCTGGCCCTCGCGGAACTGCCGGAAGAGCGCCTCGCGCTCCCGCTCGGGGGTCTGGCCGGTGAGCACGGGGGCGTCCAGCCGCTCGCCGATGATGCGCAGCTGCTCCAGGTACTGGCCGATGATGAGGATGTTGTCGTTGGGATGGCCCGCCAGCAGCTCATCCATCACGGCCATCTTCAGGCTGTTCTCGGAGGCGATGCGGAAGCGCTGGCGCTGGTCGGCCACCGCGTATTCCATGCGCTCGTCCGTGGGCAGGGGGACGCGGATCTCCAGGCAGTGGGCCGTGGCGATGAAACCGTCCTTCTCCAGCATCTTCCAGGGCACGTCCACCCGCTTGGGGCCGATGAGGCTGAAGACATCCTCCTCCTTGCCGTCCTCCCGCACGAGCGTGGCCGTGAGGCCCAGGCGCCGCTTGGCCTGCAGCTCCGCCACCGCCCGGAAGATGGGGGCGGGCAGCATGTGCACTTCGTCGTAGATCACCAGGCCCCAGTTGGCGGCCTCGAAGAGCTTGAAGTGCTCGAAGGGGCCGGTCTTGGTCTTGCGGTAGGTGAGGATCTGGTAGGTGGCGATGGTGACGGGCTTGATCTCCTTGGTGTCGCCCGTGTACAGGCCCACCTGGTCTTCCGTGAGCGTCGTCTTGTCGAGCAGCTCCTGCTTCCACTGCTTCACCGCCGTGCCGTTGGTGGTCAGCACCAGCGTGTGGGTCTGGAGGCTGCCCATGCAGCCGATGCCGATGACGGTCTTGCCCGCCCCGCAGGGCAGGACCAGCACGCCGGCGCCGCCATCGGGGCCGCCCCCCGCGTGGAACACGTCCACCGCGGCCTGCTGGTAGGGGCGCAGCCCGAAGGCCTTGCCGTTCTGCTTGGTGGTGGCCGACAGCTCGAAGGGCAGCGGATCGCCGGGCTTGTAGCCGGCCATGTCCTGCACGGGGTGGCCCAGGCGGATGAGCTGCAGCTTCACCTCGCCGCGCATGCCCGTGTTCAGGTAGATGCCCTTCTCGTCCGGGTAGGGCTCGGCCAGCAGGCCCTGGAGAGACTTCTGGTTCTCCAGCTCCCAGAAGAGGCCCCGATCGTCCATCTCCAGGGCCAGCCGGTCGCCCTTGGCCACCAGGCGGAGCTTGCCGTAGCGGGTGCCGTGGTCCTCGATCTCCTGCAGCAGGTTCTGGGGAACGGGATACTTCGACCAGGTGTTGAGGGTCCCGATCATGTCCGCGCAGGCCACGCCCGAGGCGGAGGCGTTCCACAGGCTGAGGGGCGTGATGCGGTAGGTATGGATGTGTTCGGGGCTCTTCACCAGCTCCGCGAAGCGGGCCAATTCATCCCGCACCTGCTCGAACGCCGGATTCGCCACCTCGAGCAGCAGCGTTCGGTCGCTCTGGACGATCAGAGGGTTATCGGGACGGAGGGCGATCACGGCAGTGGCAAACCCAAACCTCCAGCCTAGGGGCGCCCGGCGGCAGGGTCAATGCGAGGCTCTGGCCCGGCACCCGCCGGCCCAGGAATAAGGCCGACGCCCCGGGCCCCAGGCGGCGTATAGTTTTGGGATTCCCCGGCCAGATCCTCAGAGCTTCCCAGGGCCGGAGCCTTTTTCTGGAGACGCCATGAACGGCTGGGCGACCCGATCCATTTCCATGCTCACCCTGTTCGCGGCCATGTCGGGCCTCGCCGCCCAGGAGGGAAGCCCCGGCGAGCGGCGCCGGGAACTGCCGGCGAGAAAGGGGCCCCGCGCCATCAGCGGCCATGACCGGCCGGACCTCCGCCGGGACTGGAACCTCTTCTGGTTCGGCGGCCTGGCCAGTCCCGGCTACCTGGACTTCAAGAACCAGCGGGCCGCGGAAGAAGTGCGGCGATGGAGCCATCTCCTGCCCAAGGGCCCCGGCGCGAAGCCCCTTCCCTCCGTGGGCCCCTCTCCCTCCGGCGCCCAGCTCGCGGTTTCGGGTTCCGGGCCGGCCTGGGTGAACCTCGGGCCCACGGCCAACCTCACCAGCGCCTCCTTCCCCGACATCGACAGTGGCCGGCCCGTGGCCATCGTGCCCCATCCCACCACCAACACCCTCTACCTGGCCACCAGCGGCGGCGGCGTCTTCCGCTGCGACAACGCGGACCCGGCCGGCACCGCCGACTGGATCTGGACCCCCATCACCGACAACCTCCCCTCGAGCGGCTCCAGCGGCAACGTGTCCATCGGGGCCCTGGCCATGAGCCCGGCCAACGCCAGCGTGCTCTACCTTGGCGCGGGCGACATGCAGGACGCCACGGGGCGCGGCTTCTACACCTCCACCGACGGGGGCTCCACCTGGACCGCCGCCACGGGGCTCGGGAACGCCACGCGCACCTACGGCATCCTCCCCGCGGACGCCAATCTGGTGCTGTGGGGCACCAATGATGGCCTGAAGATCTCCACCAACGGGGGATCCTCGTTCACCGCGGCGTCCGGCGGCCCGGGCACGGGCTCGGCCCGGTCCATCCAGAAGTTCGGCGCCATGGACTTCATCTGCGCCATGCAGGATGCGAATGGCGCTGGCTCCCTTTACTACACCGCCTCCGGCGGGACCACCTGGGCCGCGGCCACCCTCACCGGCGTGACCTTCCCCATGGGCCGCATCACCGTCTCCGCCGCCGGGGACGGCACCACCGCCTACGCGATCATCGAGAACACCAACACCGCTTCCACGGTGGTGGCTCCAGGCGTCCTCAAGACCACGGACAAGGGCCACACGTGGGCCTGGGTCACCCCCACCACCGCCCCCTTCACCACCTACCTCAAGAATCCCTCCAGCACCACCGACGGCGGCGACGGCAAGCAGGGCTGGTACAACCACATGATCACCGTGGAC
>JAMPXL010000264.1 GCA_023701165.1 Geothrix sp.
AAAAATCGGCCTGCAAAGCAGGCCCTACTGAATCCCGGGCATAGCCCGGGATTCAGCCAATCCGGGCCTCGAGCTTAGCCCAGCTGTCCTTCAGCCCCACCGTCCGGTTGAATATGGGCCGGCCCGGCTGGCTGTCTGGATCCACGGCGAAGTAGCCCGTCCGCTCGAACTGGAACCGCTCGCCGGGCTGGGCCAGGGCCAGGCTGGGTTCGAGACGGGCCTCTGCCAGCGTCTCCAGGCTTCCAGGGTTCAGGAGGGTTTTCCAGTCCTGGCCCTCGGCCACGGCCATGGGATCTTCCTGGGTGAAGAGGGCCTCGTAGAGCCGCACTTCGGCCTTCACCGCATGGGCGGCGCTCACCCAGTGGAGAGTGCCCTTCACCTTGCGGCCGTCGGGCGCGTTGCCGCCCCGGCTTGCAGGGTCCCACTCGCAGCGCAGTTCCACCACGGCTCCGGAGGCATCCTTGATCACGTCCTTGCAGGTGACAAGACAGGCGCCGCGGAGGCGCACCTCGGCGCCCGGCGCCAGGCGGAACCACTTCTTGGGAGCCTCCGCGCGGAAGTCGTCCTGGTCGATGAAGAGCTCCCGGGTGAAGGGCAGCTTCCGGGTGCCCATGGACGGATCGTCCGGGTGGTTGGCCACCTCCACCTCGAAGGCGTCCCCCTCCGCCATGTTGGTGATCACCACCTTGAGGGGGCGCAGCACGGCCATGCGCCGGGGGGCCCGCTTCTCCAGGTCCTCCCGGATGCAGAACTCCAGGAGGCCCACATCGGCCACCATGTCGCGCTTGGCCACGCCCACCCGCTCGGCGAAGGCCCGCACGGCCTCGGGGGTGCAGCCCCGGCGCCGCAGGCCGCAGATGGTGGGCATGCGGGGATCGTCCCAGCCGCGGACCACGCCATCCTGCACCAGCTGCAGCAGGCGGCGCTTGCTCATCACGGTGTAGGTCAGGTTCAGGCGGGCGAACTCGATCTGGCGCGGCAGGGGCCGCTGGAAGAACCGGCCCTCCACGTCCTGCTCCAGGAACCAGTCGTAGAGCGGCCGGTGGTCCGAGAATTCCAGGGTGCAGACGGAGTGGGTGATGGTCTCGATGGCGTCCGACACGCCGTGGGCGTAGTCGTACATGGGGTAGATGCACCAGGCATCGCCCGTGCGGTGGTGGTGGGCCCGGCGGATGCGGTACATGAGCGGATCGCGCATGTTCATGTTGCCGCTCGCCATGCCGATCTTCGCGCGCAGCACCCTGGATCCGTCCGGGAACTCACCGGCCTTCATGCGGCGGAAGAGGTCCAGGTTCTCCTCGGGGCTGCGGTCCCGGTACGGGCTGTTCTTCCCGGGGACATGGAAGTTGCCTCGGTACTCGCGGATCTCCGCCTCGCTCAAGTCGCAGACATAGGCCCTGCCCTGCTGGATCAGGTACTCCGCGTAGTCGTAGAGGAAGGGAAAGTAGTCGGAGGCGTAGTGCTCGCCCTTCCACTGGAAGCCCAGCCACTGGACGTCCTCGCGGATGGAATCCACGTATTCCACATCTTCCTTGACGGGGTTGGTGTCGTCGAAGCGCAGGTTCGTGGCGCCCCCGTACGCCTTCGCCAGGCCGAAGTTCAGGCAGATGCTCTTGGCGTGGCCGATGTGCAGGTAGCCGTTGGGCTCCGGCGGGAAGCGCGTGAGCACCCGCCCGCCGTGCTTGCCCGCAGCGCGGTCCGCCTCCAGGATCTCCTCGATGAAGTGGAGGCTCCTGGATTCAGGATTGGGTTCGGGAGTGGGCAGGTCAGCAGACATCGGGGCTCACAAGATGCAAACCTCAAAGATACCAAGCCCTTGTCAAAAAGGCTTTTGGAACCGCGAATGGCGCGAATGAACGCCAATGAGAAGCGGGCGCCCAGAGAACCCTTGGGGTGTGTGAACTCAAGCCATTCGCGTATATTCGCGCCATTCGCGGTTCCAGCATTTTCCTGCGCCGATCTACCCCAGCCCCGCCGCCACCTGGGTGGCCCGCTCGATGCCGCGGGCCACGACGGAGCGGATGCGGCCGTCCTCCAGGGCCAGCAGGCCGGCGATGGTGCAGCCGGCGGGGGTGGTCACCTCGTCCTTGAGGGCGGCGGGGTGCCTCCCCGTCTCCAGGACCATGGACGCCGCGCCCAGGGTCATCTGGGCCGCCAGCTCCAAGGCCACGGCCCGGGGCAGGCCGCACTGGACACCGCCCTCGGCCAGGGATTCCAGAATGACGAACATGAAGGCCGGGCCGCTGGCGCTGAGGCCCGTCACCGCGTCCATGTGCTTCTCGTCCAGGTCCATGACCCGCCCCAGGGGCTCGAACAGGGCCCGCGCCTGCGCCAGCTGGGCCTCGGTGACCCCCTGCCCCGCCGCCAGCACGGTCATGCCCCGGCGGATGGCGCAGGGCGTGTTGGGCATGGCCCGCACCAGGGGCGTCCCTGCCGGCGTGTGGGCCGCCAGGAAGTCCAGGGTCGCACCCGCGGCGATGGAGACCACCAGGGGCCGGTGGTCCAGGGCCCCCGAGGCGGTCAGCCCGGCCAGCAGCCCCTTGAGCTCCCTGGGCTTCACACAGAGCAGCACCACCTCCGCGGTCCCCGCGGCGCCATCCACATCGCTCGACAGCGCCATGCCCAGGGCCTCAGCCCGGGCGCGGCCCGCGGCGGGATGGCGGGTGGCGGCGCGGATGCGATCCGCGGGATAGCCCGTGGCCTCCACCAGTCCGGCGCTGATGGCCTGGCCCATGGTGCCGAAACCGAAGATGGCGAGCTGGGGATGGCGGCTCATGGAGACTCCCTGAAACGAAAAAGCCCCGCCAAGGGGCGGGGGTGGATGTCGGAGACCTGGATCCAGGTCAGCGTGGCGTGCGTCTCCCCCCCGCAGGTGCGGTGCTGGGTCGCGGGTGGATGGCGGCGCGGAAGATCATCGCATCCAGCCTAGCGGATAGGAGCGCGCCCGGGAAAGTACCGTTACTGGTCCCGTCCCTCCCCCAGGGTCCACCAGGGGCAGGCCTCCAGGGTGGAGACCACGAAGCCCTGGCGCATCTCGGAGATGCGCTGGAACTGGCTGCCCGCGGGGCTGTGGAAGCCTGTGGTGATCTCGCCGGGACCGGAGCGCACCCCGAAGTAGAACTCGGCCTGGCCGAGGCCCAGGCGGAGGGCGGTCTCCTGGATGGCCTCCCGGTGGTCCATGCCCTCGGGGATGCCCTGGACCACCTGCACGGTCTCCCCGGCGATGATGGTGGGCGCGTAGGCGGCGGCGCCCTGGTCCTCCAGCACCGCGAGGGTGATGTGGGTGAATTCGTTCAGGTCCATCA
>JAMPXL010000265.1 GCA_023701165.1 Geothrix sp.
GCCTGCCACGGCAGCCGGGCCATGCCCCGCCCGGAGCTGGACGCAGTCTACGGGCGGCGGCGCCTGTCCACGGCGGCCAAGGGCTTCCGCAGCATCGACACGCTGTTCGAGATCCCCGAAAGCCACCTCTACGCCCAGATGGTGGACGGCTTCGACCGCGGCCTGCTGAAGGCCGAGAACTACCTTCAGCTGTTCCGGGATGTGCGCTGGGCCATCGACACCGCCCACCGCAACGGCGAGATGAAGGCGGAGATCCTGGAGCACCGGCACTTCTTCATCCCCCCCGACCCCCAGCTGGCCCTTGCCCTGGACCGGCTCAAGCGCGAGGGCAAGAAGCTCTTCCTCCTCACCAACAGCGAGTGGAGCTTCACCCACGGCGTGCTCAGCCACCTGCTGGACGGCCAGGACGAGGCCCGGCCCCGCTGGACCGACTACTTCGACCTGGTGGTGGTCAGCAGCCGGAAGCCAGCTTTCTTTCTGGAGACGCCGGAGCCGGTGGCCCTGGAGGACCGGCCCCGCTGCTTCACGGGCGGCCACGCAGCCTGGCTGGAGGCCCAGCTGGGCGCCGGGGGCGAGCAGGTGCTCTACGTGGGCGACCACATCTACGGCGACGTGCTGAGGTCCAAGAAGAACGCCTCCTGGCGGACCCTCCTGCTGGTGCCCGAGCTGGAGCGCGAGCTCAAGCTCCTGGAGGCCCGGAACCAGGACATGCGCGACCTGCTGCGGCTGGAGACCATCCGCCGCCGCACCCTCCGCCGGGCCTCGGTGCTCATGGACCAGTGGAAGCGCAACCGGGTGCGGCGCCATGTGCTGGGACCCCGCTTGAGCGCAGAGGCCGCGGTGGCCCTGGACCACGAGGCGGCGCATCTGGCCAGCAGCGCCGAGGCCCTCCAGCGGCGCGCCGAACTGCAGAGCCTCGAGATGGACACCCTCACCAAATCCGTGGAGGCCGCCTTCAATCCCATGTGGGGCCCCATCTTCCGGGACCGTGACGAGCAAACCCGGTTCGCGGATCAGATCCAGCAGTTCGCCTGCGCCTACACCGGCCGGGTGGGCAACCTCTACATGTACGATCCCAATGCCACGGTGTACGCCCCCATGCCCACCCTGCCCCACGAGCGGATGGCCTGAGATGAACCGGGGGCGGCTCACACCTGCTTGATGCCGAGCACCCGGTCGAGGATGGCGGACAGTTCCGCGCTGCTGAACGGCTTCTTCAGGAAATCGGCAAACCCCTGGGCCACCGCCTGCTCGCGGGAAGCCGGCAGCGCGTAGCCGCTGCACAGGATCCCCGGCAGACCCGGGCGAAGCTCCCGCATGGCCTTGAAGGCCTCCACGCCGCCCATCCGCGGCATGGTGGCGTCCAGGATGACGAGGTCGAAGGCCTCGGCCTGGCGCCCGAAAAGCTCCAGGGCCTCCTGCCCGTCGCCGGCGGGCACCACCTCCAGCCCGAACCAGTCCTCGAGCATCTCCGCCAGCGCGGATCTCAGCTCCGCCTCGTCATCGGCGAGCAGCACGCGGGTCCGCCCATGCGGAGTCTCCATCGGGGCCCGCGGCGGCATGTCGAGGCTCTCCGGCGCCGGCAGATGGACCCTGAAGACGCTTCCGACCCCGGGGATGCTTTCCACCTGGATGCCGCCCCGATGGCTCCGGATGATGCCCAGGGCCGCGGGAAGGCCCAGGCCCCGGCCCAGGTCCCGGGTGGAGAAGAAGGGATCGAAGATCTTCGGAAGGGACCCGGCATCGATGCCGTGGCCCTGATCGGACACCTCGAAGACCGCGTAGGGGCCCGGTTCCACCGGGGCGGGCCAGTGGCCCTTGGCCAGGTCCTCTTGAACCACCTGGCGCATGAAGGTCTGCACCCGGATGGCGCCTTCGGCCGAGCTGGCCTCCAGGGCGTTGGTCACGAGCCCCTCCACCACCCGCCCGATCAGCAGGGGGTCCACCATCACGCGGGACAGGCCCGCACCGAGCTGCCGGATCGCCGCTACGCCCGTGCGGTCCAGGGCCTCGGCCACGAGCGGGGTCAGGTCCGCCGGTTCGGGGCGCCGCAGGTCCCCGCCCGAGACGTGGAGGATGTCCCGGCTGAGACGGGAGGCACGCTCCAGCCCCGCCCGGAGGCGTTCCAGGTAGGCGCGGCAGCGGGCGTCCTCCGGGGCGCTGGCCTGGGCCAGCTCGATGTTGGCGACCATGGCCTGGAAGATGTTGTTGAAGTCGTGGGCGATCCCCCCGGCCAGGAGGCCGATGCTTTCCATCTTCTGGGCCTTGGCCAGCGCCGCTTCCACCTGCCGGATGGCCGTCACGTCCACCATGCAGCAGACGGCCCCGTGGATCCGGCCGCCGGCCTCCCGGAGCGGCGTCGCATAGCCCATGAGGTGCCGGACCTGGCCATCGTCGAACACCAGGTCCACGGCTTCGCCCCGGATGTCCTCTCCCCGGAGGGCCGCCCGCTGCATGGGCATCAGCTCCGGCGCGAGGGTCCGGCCGTCCTGCACCAGGCGGAAGTGGACCGGCTGTTCCCCCTGCGGCGCCGAGGCGGAGTGGTTGGCCTGCACCGGTATCCGCAGGAGGTCCGCGCCCGCCGGGTTGCCCCGGATCGTGCGGCAGGCCGGATCCTCCGCGATCCAGAGGGGCACGGGAGCCGCAGCCATGACCGCGGCGAGCTTGTCCGCAAGCGCCCGGGAGGCCTTCTGCGCCTCTTCCAGCTTGGCGGCCTGGTCAGCCTTGGATTGGAACAGGTCCTTGATGAGGACGATGCCCCAGAGCACGAGGGCGGACACCAGGAAGCCCGCGATCTCGTTGGGCAGCAGATGCTGGGGGAAACCCTCCCGGTAGAGCTCCGCCAGCACGTAGAGCCGGCGGCCCGCCATCAGCACGAGGGCCGAGGACATCAGCACCCAGGCCAGGGGCCGTCCCGCGATCCGGTTGATCCGCAGGGCCATGCCCGCCGCCGCGATCTGGAGCGAGATGGAGAGCAGGATGACGATGAGGTTGAAGTTGGGCGCCAAGTCGGGGATTCCCGACCATCACTATCGGGCAATGCCCCTCGCTTGGCAAATTCCGGTCAGGCCTTGTGCCTGCTCGCGGCTTTCGCTCGGGCGATCACCTGGCGGATGGCGGCCACGGTCTGGTCCTGGTCGGCCTCGCTGAGGCCCGGCCACAGGGGCAGGCTCATGAGGCGCTCGCCGCTCCACTCGCTGTGGGGCAGGCCGTCCTTGGGCAGGTGCTGGGGGTGGGCGGCGTAGAAGTCCCGGTACCAGGGATGGACGTGGGCCGGGCGGTAGTGGATGCCCGTGCCGA
>JAMPXL010000266.1 GCA_023701165.1 Geothrix sp.
CCTGCTGGGCGGGAAGGGGGCGGCGTGCTACCTTCCCTCCCAACCTACCCAAACCAACGCACCTCACCCCGTTCTCGGAGCCCTCCATGAGCGACGTGGAAATCAGCATTACCCAGCAGAAGACCATCCAGGCGCTTCAGAAGGGCGAGGCGCCCATCCCCATGCGGGGCTGGCTGGCCAAGCAGGCGGCCATCAACTACGAGGTGGAGCGCGCCCTGGCGGAGGAGGATCCTGCGGCCTTCTGGGGGGACAAGGCCAGGGCCCTGGACTGGGCGGAGCCCTGGACCAAGGTGTTCGAGTTCAAGGCTCCGAACCACGCCTGGTTCATCGGCGGGAAGCTCAACGTCACCGTCAACTGCATCGACCGCCACGTGCACAGCGACCGGCGCAACAAGGCGGCCCTGCTGTGGGTGGGCGAGGACGGGGACGAGCGCTCCTACACCTACAACCGCCTCTACCGCGAGATGAACCGCTTCGCCAACACCCTCAAGCGCCTGGGGGTGAAGAAGGGCGACCGCGTCATCCTCTACATGCCGCTCACGCCCGAGGGCATCATCTCCATGCTGGCCTGCGCCCGCATCGGCGCCATCCACAGCGTGGTCTACGCCGGCATGGGCCATGCGGCCCTGCGCACGCGCATCGAGGACGCCGGCGCCAAGGTGGTGGTCTGCTCCGACTTCACCTACCGCCGCGGCAAGGCCACGGCGCTGAAACCCATCGTGGACGAGGCCGTGCGCGACCTGGCCTTCGTGGACCACGTCATCGTCCATCGCCGCGGCTCCCGGCCCGGCGACGAGCCCGTGACCTTCACCAGTGAGCGCGAGAAGGATTTCTACGACATCCAGCAGGGCCGGGAGATCCACTGCGAACCCGAGATGGTGGACGCGGAGCACCCCCTGTTCATCCTCTACACCAGCGGAACGACCGGGAAGCCGAAGGGCGTGGTCCATGCCACCGGCGGCTACCTGGTGGGCGTGAACTACCTGAGCAAGGCCTTCTATCAGATCCAGGAGCGGGACATCTACTGGAGCACCTCGGACATCGGCTGGGTGGTGGGCCACAGCTTCATCGTCTACGGCCCCATGAGCATCGGCGCCACGGTGCTCTGCCGCGAGGGCGCGCCGGACTATCCCAGCCCCGAGGTGACCTGGGAGATCTGCGAACGCTTCGGCGTGAATGTGATGTTCACGGCGCCCACGGCGGTCCGCATGTGGATGAGCCACGGCGCCGAAGCCCCCGGGAAGTTCGACCTGAGCAAGCTGCGCCTCATGGCCTGCGCCGGGGAGCCCCTGAACCCCGAGGCCCACCGCTGGGCCCAGCAGCACCTGGTGGGCCAGGGCAACGGCATGGTGGTGGACAACTGGTGGCAGACGGAGATCGCAGGCCCGGTCATCGGCACCCTGCCCACCTTCGAAGCGCGGCCCGGCAAGGCCGGCAAGCCCATGCCCGGCGCCCAGCTGGCGGTGGTCAACCGCGATGGCAGCCCGGTGCCGGACGGCCAGGGCGGCCTCCTGGTGATCCGGTTCCCGCTGCCCTACATGCTCCGCACCATCTGGAACGACCACAAGCGCTACGAGGACTACTGGAAGGACATTCCCGGCTGCTACAGCGCGGGCGACGTGGCCGTGAAGGATGCCGACGGCTACATCGCGGTGCTGGGCCGGGCCGATGACGTGCTCAACGTGGCGGGCCACCGCATCGGCACCGCCGACGTGGAGGGTTCCCTCATCCGCCATCCCGCCGTGGCCGAAAGCGCCGTGGTGGGCCTGCCTGATCCCATCAAGGGCGAGCGCATCGTGGCCTTCGTCGTCGTGAAGGCCGGCGCCGCCACAGGGCCTGGCCTCATCGCCAGCCTCAAGGACCACGTCCGCGAGGACCTCGGCGGCATCGCCATGCCCAGTGAGATCCAGATCCGCACGAGCCTGCCCAAGACAAGGTCCGGCAAGATCGTCCGCCGCGCCCTCAAGGCCGAAGCCCTGGGGCAGGATCCGGGGGACCTCAGCACGCTGGCGGATTGATGTCCTCCGGGGGTTCGGCGCTGCGTGCCTCCACCTGACGCCGTGCTTTGCGCGGCGCCCGCCCGCTGCGGCCTTTCGGGGTCCTAGAAGATCCGCACGAGGTTGAAGCCCAGGGCCCAGTCGCCGGGGGGGCGGGGGCCGCCGGCGTAGTCGCCGCTGAGCACCTGGTGGGCGGTGCTCCCCTGGACGTTGGTGGCCAGGAGGGTGAAGCGGTGGCCCCGGGTCTGGAAGCGGTAGCCCAGGGCGAACCCCGCTTCGTAGGTGGCACGGTCCAGGCGGGAGGGGCGGGGGTAGTACTCCGCCAGGAGAGACTGGCCCTCGACGACACGCCACCGCAGGCCGGCACCCGCGGTGAAGAGGGCCCGGTCGCGGGTGGTGGTGCGGGAGAGCCAGGTGGGCACGAGGCTGAAGGTGAGGGGTCCGGCTGCGAGCTCGGCGGGCAGCTGGAGGGCGACTCCGGTGAGGCCCACGGTCCCGAAGGTGTACGTGGTGCGCTGGAGGGTCTCGTCGAAGCGCTCGACTCGGGCGGCCAGGCGGAAGCGCGGACCGTCCAGGAGCTGTTCCTGGAGGGCCAGGACCACGGTCTTGCCGTCCGAGGTGCGGTAGACCTGGGCGTTCAGGCCCGGCACGGCGCCGATGCCGAGGTCGAGGCCCAGGCCCGCGAAATTGCCCCCGTCGAGCCCGTAGAAATCTTTGGAGTTGCCGCGGGCGGGCTGGGTGAAGCGGTGGGTGAAGCGGATGGCGGGCTGCCAGCCCTGGAGGCGGTCCACCGTGGGCAGGTTGAGGGCGAGGGGGACCTCGGAATCCTGGCCCCAGAGGAGGGCCGGAAACAGCAAGGAGAGCAGGGCGCGGGAAGGAAGGGCCGCTGGGAGGCGCATGGATCCCCGGCCGGGTCAGGCGAGCCGCGCGGCGGCGGACACGGACTTGGCCGGATCGATCACGAGGACCCCGCCAGGGCTGGACTCGCTGACTTCGTAGTGCGGGAGGACGGATCCCACCGGAGCCGGACCCACGGTGACGGTCCCGTTGAGGTCGTACTGGCTGCCGTGGCAGGGGCAGCCGAAGCCCGTCTGCGTCGGGTTGACGTGGCCGCCCAGGTGGAGGCAGCTGGCGCTGAAGGCATAGATGCCCGCGCTGTCCCGGACGAGGTAGTAGCCCTGGGCCGCCCCTGCCACCTGGGGGCAGCTGCCGCTGGCCGGGACGGTGTAGTCCCGCACGGTTCCCGGGGGCTGCGCCAGCAGGCCGGCCTTCGTCTCTGAGGTGGTGACCGGGCCG
>JAMPXL010000267.1 GCA_023701165.1 Geothrix sp.
GGCGCGCTGCTCCAGGCCCAGGCGCACATCGCCCAGGGCGCTGAAGGGCACGCTGAGGAAGACCCGGTGGACCGGATCCCCCGCCTCGCGGCCGCCTTCCTGATCCGTTTCGACCCAGAGCCGGAGCGGTTCCGCGCCCGCGGCCCAGGGCAGGGGCAGCTCGAACCAGCCGGTGCCCTCCTTGGCCTGGAGGCGGTGGAAGGCCGCTTCGGCGGGCGAGGCCGCCGGGTCCGCCAGGGTCCGGATCGTCTCCTTCATCCAGGTCGACCAGGCTTCAGGCTGGTCTGCGAGACCCGCCAGGGTGCGGAACAGGGCGGCCAGGGGCTCCAGGGCCGCCGCCGGGGACTGGAGCCGGGCCAGCAGGGGGGCCGCCTCCCCCTGGACCAGGGGCTGCAGCAGCGGCGAGGCGGGGGGCGGCGTGGCGCGGACCACCTGGAGCTGGATGCCCGCGCCCGCGGGCAGGGGCAGGGCCTTGAGGGCGAGGGCGCTGCCGGCAGGGTAGGGCAGGCTGCCCTGGGCCACCAGCTCCTTGCCGTCCGCCAGGCGCAGGTGCAGGCCATCGGCTCCCGCGGATTCCAGCGTGGCCTCGAGGGTCTGGCCCACCATGGCCTTCAGGAGGGCGGCAGCCGAGGGCGCCGCGGCCGCCGGGATCCTCAGGGAGGCGAGGATCGCCGGAGTGAGCTGGACCGGGCTCATCAGATCCGGAAGTGGCGGCGGATGTGGCCGGCGATCTCCGGCAGGGGCGCCACGGTATCGACGCAGCCCCGCTCGAAGGCGGCCCGCGGCATGCCGTAGACCACGCAGGTCTCCTCAGCCTCCGACAGGGTGTAGGCGCCCTTGCGCTTCAGCTGCTCCATGCCCTTGGCGCCATCGGAGCCCATGCCCGTCAGGATGCCGGCGAAGGCCTGGCCGCGGAACAGTTCGGAGACGCTGAGAAAGAGCACGTCCACGCTGGGGCGGTGGAGTGAGGACACGGGCTCGGGGCTCAGATCGATGCAGCCCTTGGGTCCGCGGGCCCCGTAGGTCATGTGGATGCCCCCGGGCGCGATGTAGACCGTGCCGGCCTTCAGGGGTTCGCCCTGCTCGGCTTCCTTCACATGCACCTGGCAGATCCCGTCCAGGCGGTCCGCGAAGGGTTTGGTGAAGGTGCTGGGCATGTGCTGGACGATGAGGCAGGGCACCGGCAGGTTGGCGGGCAGGGCGGGGAGGATGTCCTGGAGGGCCTTGGGTCCGCCGGTGGAACTGCCGATCACCAGCAGCTCGGCCTGGGGTGAGTTCGGAATGCCCGTTCCGGCCGCCGGTGTGGGGGGGGCGGGCCGGGGCGGGAGGAGAGGCTTGACAGCCGTAGGAGCCGGAGGCGCGGGGGGATGCGCGGCGGACGGCGGGGCCCGGTGGAACCGGGGGCTGGTGGCGAGGCGGCGCACCTTCTCCTGCAGGTCCTGCTGGATCTGCAGGATGCTCATGCTGGCGAAGCTGCTCTCCTTGGGGATGAAGTCCAGGGCGCCGATGGACAGGGCATCCAGGGTGGCCTGGGCGCCCTCCTGGGTGAGGCTGGAGACCATCAGCACGGGCATGGGGTGGTCCGCCATGATCTTCCGCAGGCAGGTGAGGCCGTCCATGCGGGGCATCTCGATGTCGAGGGTGACGATGTCGGGCTGGTACTCCTGGATCTTCTCCAGGGCATCGATGCCGTCCCGGGCCGTGGCGACCACGTGCAGGTCCGGCGCATCCTCCAGCATCTTCTGCAGGGATTTCCGCATGAAGGGGCTGTCATCCACCACCAGGATCTTGATCGTCATGAGTCTGCCTCTATGCCTGAAAAGCCGTTTCGACGAACGCGAGGGCGTGGTCCACCTCGTCGTCGATGGAGAAGGTGAGCCGTTCCACGTCCAAGTCCTTCTGGAGGGAGCCGGCGAGGACGGCCTGGAAGGCCGGCAGGCTGTCCAGGGACACCACCAGGCGCTGGTCCGCTGGCCCCATGGGGATCCGCGTGCGCACCAGCAGGTCGCACAGGTGGATGAGGTTGGGCAGGAAGTCGCCGGGCTGGGGATCGTGGTGGTCCCGGATCACGTCCACGATGGCCGGGGGGAAGGACCAATCCGCGGCGAGCAGGGCGCCCGCCTCGGCGTGGTCCAGGCCCAGCAGGCTCCGCTCGGCATCCACGAAGGGGGAACCTTCGGCCACCTGGGCCAGCACGGTGGCGTAGTCCTCGGGGAAGCAGGTGTCCAGGGCGATCTTGCCGATGTCGTGCAGCAGGCCCGTGAGGAAGGCGGTTTCCGCCTGCCCGTGGCGCCGGGCGAGGATGCAGATCCCCTTCGCTGTGAGGCCCACCGCCACGCTGTGCTGCCACAGCTTCAGCGCATCCAGGTGGATGCCGCCCTTGAGGGTGCGGATGACGGCGGCGCCGGTGCCGAGGTTGGCGACGGCATCGAAGCCCAGGCGCATCACGGCGGTGCGGAGGTCCAGGACGGATCCTTCGCCCGCGTAGAGGGCGGAGTTGGCCAGCCGCAGGAGGGTGGCGGAAAGGGAGGGATCCTTGGACAGGATGCCGAGGACGCGGTCCACGGTGCAGCGCTCGTCCTGCACAGCCTCGCCCAGGGCCACCACCGTGAGGGGAAGGCTTGGAAGGGTCCTGGCCTTCAGGCGCGAGGTGAACTGCTCCCGGGTGATCATGCTAGAACTCCGCGATCATCGACTTGTCCTGCTCGATGGCGGTGAGGATGCCCTCCTTGAGGCTGGCCAGGGCTTCGGGTCCGACCTTGAGGATCTCCATGGCCTGCTGGTTGGCCCCGTCCAGGTGTGCGGGATCACCGATGCCGACCTTCTGCTCCAGGGCCATGTGGTTGGCCAGGGCGACGATGGCGGCCAGCTCGCGGTGGTCGTCGCTGGCATGGATGGGATCGTGGTGCCAGCGCACGGCGGTCTGGAGGCTGAGGGCCAGGTTCCACTGGCTCACCAGGGCCTCGCCGACCATGGCATGGTCGAAGCCGAACATCTCCAGCTCCAGGTTCTGGCAGACAGCGCCTTCGTTGTAGACGGTGCGGAGCAGGGCCCCGTAGCGCTCGGGGAACTTCACGCCCAGGACCGACTTTCCGATGTCGTGCAGCAAGCCCCCGATGAAGGCCTCCTCCACGCGGGGGAACTTCAGGCTCTTGGCGAAGGCCCGGCTGGCGATGGCCGACACCAGGGCGTGCTCCCAGATCAGCCGCTCCTGGAGGCCCACGGTGCCCCGGTGGTACAGGTTCTTGGCGGAACTGGCGATGACCACGCTCTTGA
>JAMPXL010000268.1 GCA_023701165.1 Geothrix sp.
AAGGGAGGCGGCCCTGGTCATGGCCCAGGACATCTCCGCCCGGTACCAGGAAGAACAGGACCTCAAGCGGAGCCACGTCCGGCTGGCCCAGGCCCGGCGCCTGGCGCGCCTGGGCACCTGGGACTACTACCTGCTCACGGACAAAGTGGAGGGGGCCGAGGACTTCCTCGAGCTCCTGGGGCTCCAGGGGCAGGCGCCGATCCGCTGTGCGGAGGATTTCTTCGCCCTGGTGCATCCCGAGGACCGGGGCTGGGTCAGGGACTGGATCCGGAAGGCCCTGAAAGGGGAGGCCAACCTCGACTTCGAACACCGCGTGCTTCTGGATTCGGGCGAGGAACGCGTCATCCGCCTGTCCGCCGAAGTGGTCCACGAGGGGCCCGACCGGCCCATCCAGCTTTGGGGCGTGGTCCAGGATGTCACCGAGGCCCGCCGCCGGCTGATGGCGGACCTCCAGTCCCAGAAGCTGGAAAGCCTGGGCTTGTTGGCTGGTGGCATCGTCCATGACTTCAACAACCTGCTGACGGCGATGCTGGCCAATTTCCAGCTGGCGGCGGAGACCATCCCCGGAGACAGCCCCGCCCATCGCTACCTGCGTCTGGCGGCCTCCGCCGCGGAGAAGTCGGCCCTGCTCACCTCCCAGTTGCTCGGCTACTCGGGCAAGGGGCGGTTCCGGGTGCAGCCCCTCGACCTCAACCTGGCGGTGCAGGAGGTGCTGGACATGCTCCGGCTGTCCCTTGGTCCGAAGGTGGAGCTCCACCTTCACTTCGAGGAAGGGCTCCCCCCGGTGCTGGGGGACCCGGCCCAGATCCAGCAGGTGATCCTGAACCTGGCCACCAACGGCGCCGAGGCGCTGGGCGGGCAGCCGGGAACCCTCCGCATCACCACCCAGTCGGTGGTCCTGGACGAGGACTACATCCGGGGCACGTTCGCGCCCACGGACCAGGTGCGTCCCGGCCCCTACGTCTGCTTCCAGCTTTCAGACACCGGATGCGGCATCCCCCCGGACCGGCTGGCCCGCATCTTCGACCCGTTCTACACTACCAAGCCAAAGGGCCGGGGCCTCGGACTGGCCGCGCTCCTGGGCATCATCCGCAGCCACGGCGGCGCCTTGAAGGTCTACAGCGAGGAGGGCCGGGGGACCAATTTCCGGATCTTCCTGCCCGCGGCCAGACGGGAAGCCCTCCAGGCCGCCCAGGTCCAGGTCCCCGAAGGCCGCTGGATGGCCGGCGGGAAGGTGCTGGTAGTGGATGATGACGAACTGGTGCGGGCCACCGCGCGCGGGGTGCTGGAGCGGGAGGGCTTCGAAGTCCTGGAGGCCTCCAGCGGAATCGTCTGCCTGGATGCGCTGCGCGGGGCCCCCGGGCGGGTCCGCCTGGTGCTCATGGATCTGACCATGCCCGGTATGGACGGGGTGGAGACCTACCAGGCCCTGCGCGCCCTGGACGCCAACGTCCGGGTGGTGCTCACCAGCGGGTACAACGAACAGGAAGCCATCAACCGGTTTGTGCAGGGGGACCTGGCGGGCTTCGTCCAGAAACCCTTCAGCGCCGACGGGCTGGTGCAGGTGGTGCGCAGCGCGCTTAGTGGATCCGGAACTTGAACTTGCCCGCGTGGCATTCCAGGCACTTCACCACGGGCGGCAGGTGCTGGCGGTGGCATTCGATGCAGGGGACCTCCCCCAGGTGGGAATCGTGGGGATTGGGCTTCGCATCCTTGGTCAGGGCCTTCATGGCGGGATAGTCGCCGTGGCAGTTCATGCATGAATCGGAAGCGACCGCCTTCTTGGTGGGCTTCTCCTCGTGGTGGCAGTCGAAGCAGTGGACGCCGGCCTTCGCGTGGGGCTCAGGCAGTTTGCGCCCGGCGGATTCCTGCGCCAGCGACGAAACCGCCATAAGGAGGCCGCAGATCAGGCTGGCGATGGAGCGGGCAGGTGTCATGGCGATCCCTCGGGCGCCCGGCGGGATGGGCCGCCGGGTTCCAGAGCAGTCTACAAGAGGCCGGAACTCCTTCTCGGAGGAAGGGTTCCGGAGCAGCTCGCAGATACAGACCTGGAGGGCAATTATGGTTCCGGCGTGATCTGTATCACGTTTTTGGCCAAAGCACGGGTCAGCTGTCGTTCAGGTGTACGATCATGACCTGTAGGGCATTTATGTTGACATCTTTCCAGGTCATTGCCAGTTAGCCAGGGCACATTCAGGGGACCTGCCGGGGGGCAATCCTAGCGGTCTTCGACATCAGAACAAGGGGTTCATTATGAGCGCGAACCGCACGCACCTCGCCTCGGGTTTGGCCGTGGCGCTGGGGATGTCTTGTTTCGGTGGGCTTCAGGCCCAGACGGCCCAGACTCGGGCGAAGGTTCCGACCGCGATCCCCCGCTACCAGCCGCAGGCCGCGGTGAAGGGACCCATCGACCTGCCTGGTGCGGACGAACTCATGGACCTGGGCGATGAATGGTCCAGCGGATTCAGGAAATTCCATCCGGAAGCCAACCTGATCTACCGGTCGAAGCTCACGAAGGATGCGGTGAAGGATTTCCAGGAGGGGACGTCCCTCCTCATCCTCGCCGATCGCGAGTTCACGGCTGACGAGACCAAGACCTTCCAGGCCAAGTTCGGCTACATGCCCATGCGCATCCCCGTCTGCCTGGATGCGAACATCGTCTTTGTCAACAAGGCGAACCCGCTCACCTCCATCACCATGGACCAGCTGGATGCCATCTATTCCCGGACGAGGCTCAGCGGCGCCAAGGCCCCGGCGATGGTGTGGGGCGATCTCGGGCTCAAGGGCGAGTGGGCCAAGATGCCCATCACCGCCTACGCACGTGCGGAAGGATCCAATACCCGCACCTCTTTCGCCGCCCAGGCCATGCTCAAGGGTGAGTACCGGACCGGCATCCAGGAGCGGGGCGACTCCTCGGCCCTGGCCGAGGCCGTCATGACCGACCGGGCCGGCATCGCCTTCGGCACCATGGCCTCCTGGTACTTCGCCAACAAGGTGCTTCCGGTGGTGCCCTACCACATCGACGAGGCCCGGTTCCCGAACCAGGACGCCATCACCACCAGCAAATACCCCATGCCGCGCATGTTCTACGCGTATCTCAACCGCACGCCCGGCAAGCCCCTTCCCGTGCCGGTCAACGAAGTCATCCACTTCCTCCTGATGCAGGAGGGCCAGAACGCCGTCGCAGATTCCGGCCTGCTCCCCGGCCCGCCGGAATTCATCACCATCGCCCTGAAGCGGCTCAGCCGGTAGGC
>JAMPXL010000269.1 GCA_023701165.1 Geothrix sp.
ACGGCCCCCTCCGTCACGGGTGCGGCTCGCGGACTTTCCGGGCCTTCACGAGCACGAGGGTGGAGCCCTCCGGGCGGCGCTCCATGTGCACTTCGTCCATGACCTGGCGCATGAAGAACACGCCACGGCCGCCGGGCTTCAGGAGGTTCTCGGGCAGGTTCGGGTCAGGCAGGGCTTCCAGATCCACGCCCTTGCCGCGGTCCTCGATGCGGATCTCGAAGCGGTCCACCTTGGGGGTGAACGTCACCTTCACGGGCTTGTCCCGGTCCAGCTTGTTGCCGTGGCGCATGGCATTGGCGATGCCTTCCTGGATGGCCAGCCAGAGCCGCTCGCCATCCTCCTGGCTGAAGCTGAGGTGCTTCAGGAATTCCGCGCCCACCACCTGGATGAGGTCGATGAAGCGCAGATCCGTGTTGCACGTGAGGACGACGGGCAGGAGGGCGGGATGAGCCATAGGACGAATATTCCCTTTCAGAGATCCGGGGAGCCAAGGTCAAGTTACTTGGAATCCTGCCCCAGGGGCCAGAGGTTTTGCCAGGGCCCGCATGACATCCCTATCGGAAGGGGGCGTGCCGGAAATCACAATTAAGAATTAATGGTCCTAAATATGGAGAATCGTGGAACACTGCTTTCCGGCGCCCAGAGCGGGCATGACGGAGGTTCCCATGAAGGCAAGATGGTGGCTGGTGTTGCTGGTGCTCCTGGCGGGCTTCGGCGTGCTGGGGCTGGGCGGGCGGCAGATCGCCCAGAACGCGCCCCCCATCCCGCAGCATGTGGTCGCCGAGGACGGCACCCAGCTGGTGGGTCCCGGGCAGATCCTCGAAGGTCAGGTCAGCTACCTGGGCCATGGTGGACAGCACATTGGATCCATCTGGGGTCACGGTGCTTATCTTGCACCTGACTGGTCGGCCAAGGCCCTGCACCAGTGGGCTGCGCACACCCTCGACGGGGTGAAGATCCAGGGGGCATCTCCTGCCGACGCCAAGGCCAGCACCATCTCCATATTTCAGAACAACAGGTATGAATCATCCACGGGCACGCTGACGCTGAATGCCGCCCAGGCTGCCGCCTACCTGAAGACCCGCGCCGAGCTGGCGAAGATCGCGGTGGAGGGCGACCAGGGCGCCGCCATTCCGGCCCGCTGGATCCCCACCATGCAGGAAGCCGAGCGTGTGGCCGACTTCTGGCTGTGGACGGCCTGGTCCGCCGCGGCCCGCCGCCCCGGCGCGGACCACAGCTACACCCAGAACTGGCCCCAGGAGCCCCTGGTGGGCAACAGCATCACGCCCATCAGCCACCTCTGGAGCATCCTGTCCATCATCCTGCTGATCCTGGGTGTGGGGCTCATGGTCTGGCACCACGCCAGCCAGCCCGCCGAGGAATTCCCCGATCCCAAGCCCATTCCGCCCGCGCCGGCGACCCCCAGCCAGCGCTGGTCGGCCATCTATTTCGCCGTGGCCATGGCCCTGTTCCTGGTGCAGATCGGCATGGGCGTCATGACGGCCCACGACGCGGTGGAAGGCAACGCCCTCTACGGTCTGGATCTCTCCCGCATCCTGCCCTATGCCGCCTCCCGCACCTGGCACCTCCAGCTGGCGGTCTTCTGGATCGCCACCTGCTGGCTGGCCACGGGCCTCTACCTGGGCCCCAAGCTCAGCGGCAAGGAACCCAAGGGCCAGTGGCTCGGCGTGGCGGGCCTGCTCGTGGCCCTCGTGGTGGTCGTGGTCGGCGCGCTGGCCGGCAGCCACCAGGCCATTCTCGGCAAGCTGTCCGGTTCCTTCCTGCTGGGCCATCAGGGCTATGAATACGTCGAGCTGGGCCGCCTCTGGCAGATCCTGCTGACCGTGGGCATGGTCGGCTGGCTGGTGCTGGTGGTGCGCGCGCTGATTCCGGCCCTCAAGGGCGAGGCCGGCCGCCTGGGCCTGCTGAAGCTCTTCGTGCTCTCCGCCATCGCCATCCCGCTCTTCTACTCTGCGGGCTTCATGTACACCCGCGAGACGCACCTCGCCATGGCCGAATACTGGCGCTGGTGGGTGGTCCATCTCTGGGTGGAGGGCTTCTTCGAGGTCTTCGCCACCGTGGCCATCGCGCTGCTCTCCACCCGCATGGGCCTGCTCCGCGAGGGCACCGCGCTGCGCGCCGTGAGCCTCTCCATGGGCCTCTTCCTGGGCAGCGGCGTCATCGGCACCTTCCACCACCTCTACTACACGGGCTCCCCGGCCTCCATCGCGGCTCTGGGCTCCGTGTTCAGCGCCCTCGAGATCGTGCCCCTCACCATCGTGGGCTTCGAGATCGCCATGAGCCTGAAGGCCGGCCGCGCCCTCGGCAGCGGCTACGAGTGGCCGTTCAAGTACTTCGCGGCGGTCTGCTTCTGGAACCTGCTGGGCGCCGGTGTCTTCGGCATGCTCATCAACCCGCCCTCCGTGCTCTACTTCGGCCAGGGCCTCAACACCACGCCCATCCACAGCCATGCCGCGCTCTTCGGGGTCTACGGCTTCCTGGCGATCTCCCTCATGCTCTTCGCCCTGCGCGGCATGACGCCGGACGGGGCCTGGGACGAGAAGTGGCTGAAGTGGGGCTTCTGGGGCCTGAACCTGGGCCTGGTCCTGATGCTGGCGCTGTCGCTGATCCCCAGCGGCTTCTACCAGATCGCCCAGAGCCTCGAGCACGGCACCTGGTATGCCCGCAGCGCCGAGGTGGTGCAGGGCCCGCTCATGCGGACCTTCACCTGGCTGCGCATGCCCGGCGACGTCCTCTTCGGCCTCGGCGCCCTCGCCGTGATCGTCTTCACCTTCAAAGCCGTCATCGGCGCCTGGAAGTGGAAGGCCGCCGAGTAGTCAACGCCCGATAGGAACGACGGAAACGGCCCCCACCGGAAGGCGGGGGCCGTTTCCTGCCTGCATCTGCAGCCGGGTGGCCTGTTACCCTGACCCGCCCCTGGAGGTGTGCTGTGGTCCTTCTCGCCCTGCTGCTGTTCGTGATCAGTGCCCTGGCCTGGCGGTGGAAGACCAAGGTCGGGTTCCCCCTGTCGGCCCGCCTCGCGATCGCACAGTGGGTGGGGCTGACGCTGGGCATGCTGGTGCTGCTGGCCTCCATGGCTGTGATCGTGCCCCCGGGCCAGGCGGGGATCCAGGTGCTGTTCGGGAAGGTGAATGCCGAGCCGCTGCCCTCGGGCCTGCACTTCATCAACCCCTTCGCCCAGGTGGTGGAGATGGAGGTGCGCACCCGGAACTACACCATGTCCACCGTGG
>JAMPXL010000270.1 GCA_023701165.1 Geothrix sp.
ACGCTCTTCCGATCTCGGACCGGGACCGCCGGGGCGCCATCGAGACCGCGCGGGACGGAACGCTGTTCCTGGACGAGGTGGCGGATCTGTCGCCCCGGCTCCAGTCCCTGCTGCTGCGGGTCCTCCAGGAGCACGAGGTCCGCCGGGTGGGCTCGGACCAGGCCATCCGCGTGGACGTGCGCTTCGCGGCCGCCACCCACCGGCCCCTGGAGGAGCTGGCCGAAACCGGGGCCTTCCGCCGGGACCTGCTCTTCCGCCTCCAGGGGGCCGTGCTGCGGCTGCCGCCCCTCTCGGCCCGGCGCCACGAATTCCCCTTCCTCGTGCCCCGGCTGGTGGTGAAGGCGGCCCAATCGGCCAAGCGGCCCGTGCCCGCCCTGGCGCCGGGCCTGCCCCAGGCCCTGGCCCGCCTGGCCTGGCCCGGGAACGTGCGCGAGCTGCTGCACGCGCTGGAGCGGGCCATCCTGCGCTGCGAAGGCGGCGTCCTCCGGGCGGCCCACCTGCCGGAACTGGAGACGCCCGCCCTCCAGGCGCGCACCTGGGACGACGCCACCCGGGCCTTCCAGCGGAAACTGCTGCTGGACACCCTGGAGGCCTGCGGCTTCCGCATGGCCGAGGCCGCCCAGACCCTGGGGCTCGCCCGCCCCGCCCTCTACGCCACCGCGAAGCGGCTTGGCGTGGATCTTGTTAAGGAACGTTTCGAGGGTCGGGCTTCCGAAGGTTGACCTCCCCGCCACTCCCATCCCAGGTTCGCCCCTCGCTCCAACCACAGGTTTTAGAGGTCCTCATGGCCCTACCCCCACCCTCAGCCTCCCGGGTTGCCGCCGCCCCGGAAGCCAGCGACCAAACGGTCTACGCCATCGAACGACTGGGTGGACTCGGTGACGTGATCATGGCGCTGAGCGCTGTGGCCGCCCTGAGGGCCCTGGAGGCCCATTCGATCATCCTGTTCCACACGGAGCCCCGGTACGCCGAGCTCGTGAAGCACTCGCCCCATGTGGACCGGGTCTTCACGAACAGCACGGAATTCAATGTCGTCATCCAGGAATACACCCGCAAGAACCACTTCGTCAGCCAGCACCGGCTGAATGGGATCGCATACGGCATCAACAAACTGCACCAGGTGGATGCCTTTCTGGAGGCCCTGGGCCTCCACGCCTTCCCCGAGCACAAATCCGCGGTGGTGGCTTGGCCCGGCAAGGTCATGGCCCAGTCTCAGGCCAAGGTCCAGGCCGCCCTGGCGGGCCATCCGGGCCGCCGCATCATCCTCCACCCGGCCAATGGGGACCGGAACCGCAAATGGTCCGCCGCCCACTGGAACGCCCTCGCCGACCGGATCATCCAGGGCGGCGATACGCCGGTTCTGACCGGCGATGATTCGGCCGTCCCCTTCAAGGGCATCCTCAAGCTGGCACCCCGGCCCCAGATGGTGGACCTGACCAACCGGCTCTCCCTGCCCGACCTCGTGGCCCTGTGCCAGGCCTGCGACGCCTTCGTCAGCCCCGACAGCGGCCCCGTGCAGGTGGCGGGTCTGACCGACATCGGCATCGTGGGGATCTACTCCACCGTCCCGGCCCGGTGTCGGCTTCCGTTCCGGCACGGCCAGTTCGGCTGGCGGGCCCTGGGTCTGGTGGGCGACTGTCCGAAGGCCGGCTGCTACCACCTCTTCCTCAAGGACGGGCCCGAACAGCAGGGCCTCCAGGACGCGATCCACCAGGACCTGCTGCACCCAGGCTGCCAGGCGACCAACCAGTTCATGGGGGACTACTGCCCGAATCAGCAGACCCCCTACTGCTGCCTGGAGCAGGTGGAGCCGGACATGGTCTGGGAGGCCTGCCGGAGGTTGGCCGACCTCGACCTGGCCTCCCTGGCGGATGCCCGTGGGCGCTGGCAGGCGGCCATGGATGCGCGGGCCTGGCCGGAGGCCATCCCCGCCCTGGAACAGCACCTCGCCCTGTTCCCGACCGCCGACATCGCCTTCCGGCTCGCCCTGGCCGAGCATCACGCTGGCAACCACACCAAGGCCCTTGAACTCCTGATGGATTCCCTCGCCAAGGGCCCCACGGCCGAGGGGTTGAACCTGCTCGGCCTGATCACCTTCGCCTGGGGGAACCACCCGGAGGCCGAAAACCATTTCGCCTCGGCCCACCGCTGGATGGCGCCGTTCGCGCCCGCCGCGGCCAACCTCGCCCTGCTCGAAGCGAGGGCTTGCCTGAAGGAGGGCCGGTTTTCCGAAGGGTTCTCGGCCCTCACCGAGTACGGCCGGATCCGGGGGAGCGTGAAGGAACCCTGGCTTCCGCACCTCCTTCCGCCGGGCGAAGCGGAACTCATCCGGGGCTACCTCATCCTCGGCGTCTCCTCCGGAGACACCGCCATCAAGGCCTTCATCAGCGCCTACATGGAGAAGCCCACCAGCCACGAGGCGGCCTTCGGCCTCGGCGAGGCGCTGCGGCAGAAGGGGAACCAGGAGGAGGCCGGCAAGTGGTACCGCACCGCCCTCAAACTGGCCCCCGACTTCCAGCCCGCCCAGCAACGTCTCGCGGCGCGGGAGGGCTAGGGTCCGTCACTTCAGCAGGTCATCCAGGTACTCGACAATGGTGCGGGCGCTGCCCGAGATCGCCGCCTGCCCCTGGGCCACCCCCTGGAGCGCCCCTTCGACCCCGCCGAGCCACCGGCCCAGCTCCTCCGGGTCCTGCCTGGATCCCTCGAAGCCCAGCCCCTCCTTGCGGAACAGGGTGCAGAAGCGGACCTTCCAATCGGGCAGAGTCTGATCGATGGGCGGCATGCCCACATAGCTGCCGGGGTCCAGCACCCAGGATTGGCGGTCCCCTTTCCAGTCCTCCCAGATGGCCTCCATGGCGGTCTCGATGGGCGTGAAGGTCCGTCTGGCCCCCAGGTAGCCCGCGAGGACATCCAGGGGCGCTCCCCCCACCACCAGGATGCCGCCGTCCGACACCAGGAGGTCCAGCCTGGCCAGGGCCTGCCCGGCCGCGGCATCCGAGAAATGGATCAGCACGTTGTTGCAGATCACGGCGTCGTACAGGCCTTCGTGCCGGAACAGGTCCGCGACCTTGAAGTAGGGCGGGTTCCGCAACGTTCCGGGATCGACCTGGATCAGGTCCCCGTGCCGGAGGAAGTACCCGGCGGTCTCCTCGGGGAGGAGGCTGGTGCCGTCGAAATCCGTGAAGTCCGCCGAGGTATAGATGCCCGCTGAGGCCCCTGCAATGTTCTCCGCGTCGATGTCGATGGCCGT
>JAMPXL010000271.1 GCA_023701165.1 Geothrix sp.
CAGATGACCGCCGGCAGCTGGATCTACATCGGCAGCCAGGGCATCGTGCAGGGCACCTACGAGACCTTCGCCGAGGCCGCCCGCCAGCACTTCAACGGAACGCTGGCCGGCACCTGGACCCTCACCGCCGGCCTGGGCGGCATGGGCGGCGCCCAGCCCCTGTCCGTCACCATGAACGGCGGCGTGGCCCTCTGCATCGAGGTGGACCAGACCCGCATCCAGAAGCGCCTGGACACCCGCTACCTGGACGAGTGGACCGACAATCTGGACACGGCCCTGGCCCTGGTGCAGCAGTACGTGGACGCCCACGAGCCCCGCAGCATCGGCCTGCTGGGCAACGCCGCGGAGATCCTGCCGGAGATCCTCAAGCGCGGCGTCCAGCCCGACCTCGTCACCGACCAGACCAGCGCCCACGACGAGTACAACGGCTACATCCCCGCCGGGCTCACGCTGGAACAGGCCGCCCGCCTGCGCAAGGAGGAGCCCGAGGCCTACGTGGCGCGGGCCCTGGCGTCCATGCGGACCCACGTGGAGGCCATGGTCGAGTTCCAGCGCCGGGGCGCCGTCACCTTCGACTACGGCAACAACATCCGGGCCCAGGCCAAGCGCGCCGGCTTCGAGAACGCCTTCGCCTTCCCGGGCTTCGTGCCCGCCTTCATCCGGCCCCTCTTCTGCAAGGGCATCGGTCCCTTCCGCTGGGCGGCGCTGTCGGGCGATCCCGAGGACATCGCCGTCACCGACGCCGCCATGATGGAGCTGTTCCCCGAAAACGAGGGCATGATCCGCTGGCTGAAGGCCGCCCAGGAGAAGATCGCCTTCCAGGGCCTGCCCGCCCGCATCTGCTGGATCGGCGCCGGCGAGCGCCACCTGGCGGGCCTCAAGTTCAACGAGCTGGTGCGAGCCGGCAAGGTGAAGGCCCCCATCGTCATCGGCCGCGACCACCTGGACAGCGGCTCCGTGGCCAGCCCCAACCGCGAGACGGAGGCCATGAAGGATGGTTCAGACGCGGTCAGCGACTGGCCGCTGCTCAACGCCATGACCGCCGTGGGCGGCGGCGCCTCCTGGGTGAGTCTGCACCACGGCGGCGGCGTGGGCATGGGATTCAGCCAGCACAGCGGCGTGGTCATCGTGGCCGATGGCACCGAGCGGGCCGAGCGCTGCATCAGCCGGGTGCTCTGGAACGATCCCGCCATGGGCGTCTTCCGCCACGCCGACGCCGGCTACGACAGCGCCCGCGAGCACGCCGAAACCATCGGCCTGCATATCCCCATGAAGGCTTGAACAGCCTTTTCTGCCACAGATGAACACGGATGAACTCAGATAAAGCTGGAACTCCCGACATCCGTGTTCATCTGTGTTCATCCGTGGCTATTCCTTGAGGTTTCCATGTCCCGCCCCTGCCCCTGCACCTCCAAGAAACCCTATGACCGCTGCTGCGGCCCCTTCCACGCGGGCACGGCGGCGCCGGAAACTGCGGAGCTGCTCATGCGTTCCCGCTTCTCCGCCTACGCCCTGGGCAAGGTGGACTACCTGATCTCCACCCGCCCCGAGGCCAAGCGCGCCGAGGAGAACCGCGAGGAGCTGGCCACCTACTGCCACTCCGTCAGCTGTGTGGGCCTGAAGATCATCCGCAAGGAAAAAGGCGGCAAGGCCGACGACACCGGCATCGTCACCTTCCACGCCAGCCTCCAGGCCAACGGCCGCCGCACCCTCCACATCGAGACCAGCACCTTCGCCCGGGAAAACGGCCGTTGGGTGTACGTGGATGGCGTGGTGAAGGATTAATGCCCGCCTTTGCCGCTCTGATTCATAAAACGGATGAAATTTAAGCATTCTCCGATCCATTCCGAACCGGCTCACTGAGGCCAGTGATGATGGATGGTGAGGTTCTGCATACCCGCCGCGCAGACCATGGCGCGCGGATTCTCGTCGTCGACGATGATCCCCTGGCGCTCCGCAGCGTCCGCGCCATGCTGGAACGCGCCTACTACCAGGTGGAAACGGCGGCGGGTGGCGCCGAGGCCCTGGCCAAGATGCCGGTCTTCAAGCCGGACCTGGTCCTTCTCGATATCCAGATGCCCGAGGTGGATGGTCTGGAGGTCTGCCGCCGGATCCGCGACATGCAGCACAACGATCTGCTGCCCATCATCTTCCTGACGGGCGATGAACGCCCGGACATCCATTCCCTGGCCTTCCAGGTCAAGGGGGACGACTTCCTCCGGAAGCCCGTCCTTCAGGGTGAGCTGATCGTCCGGATCCGCAGCCTCATGCGGCTCAAGCGCCTCCAGGCCGAGATCCAGGAAGAACGGGATGCCCTGCTCGACCTCCAGCGACAGCAGGAACAGCTCTTCGAATTCATCGTGCACGATCTCAAGAACCCCCTTTCAGCCATCCAGGTGGGTCTGGAGCTCCTCGAGAACGGAGACGGCAAGGGCCCCGCCTCCCGGACCCAGGTCCAACGGCTCCGGGATACCGCGCACGGGATGGGGCGGATGATCCAGAACATCCTCGACATCGGGCGGGCCGAACAGGTGGGCCTGGAGCTTCGCAAGACCCGGATCTCCCTGGGCACCTGGATCCCCGGCCTGCTCAAGGAAGTGGAATCCCAGGCCCGGAGCCGGAATCACGGGTTGTCGTGGAACTGCCCGGATGGCCTGGAGGTCGAAGCCGATCCGGAGTTCCTCCGGAGGCTCCTGGTGAACCTCCTCGAAAACGCGATGAAATACTCACCGGCCGGAGCCCACACGCAAATCAGCGCCCAGCCCTCCGCAGCCGGGGTGCGCCTGGAAGTGCGCGACCAGGGCCAGGGAATCCCGCAGCACCTGCACGAGCAGGTGTTCCAGAAATTCGTCCGCATCCATGAGCCGGGCGACACCTCCCGCTCCGGCTCGGGCCTCGGCCTGGCCTTCTGCCAGCTGGTGGCCGAAGCCCATGCTGGGCGGATCTGGGTGGAGGACAACCATCCCAAGGGCAGTGTGTTCCTGCTGGAGCTTCCGGCGCCCTGAGGCTTGTCAATGAAGCCCGGGATCCTTCTCCCCTGCTGGCACGGCGATCTTCAGCTGGTTCTGCTCCGGCGGCAGGGGGCAGGTCGCGAAGAGGGTGAAGGCGCAGGGGGGGTTGATGGCGCGGTTGAAGTCCAGCACCACCTTCCCGTCCTTCGGCATGTCGGCGTAGAGGAAGCGCCCGGCCGCATAGGTGCCGTGGGCGCTGGTGGCGTCCCGGAAGATGAGGAAGAGCTGTGGGTGTCCC
>JAMPXL010000272.1 GCA_023701165.1 Geothrix sp.
CCTCATGGTCATGTCCCTGGCAGGCTCGGGGAACAAGGGGATCACGGTCTCGGTGCCCGTCACGCTCTGGGGCCGGGAGGGCGGGCACCCCCAGGCGCGCATCGACGAGGCCCTGGCTTTCGCCTGCCTGATGACGTCGGCCACCACCCATCACCTGGGCACCCTCTCCGCCGTCTGCGGCGCCGCCAATGCCGCGGGCATCGGCATCGCCCTGGGCATCCTGCTGCTGGAGGGGGCCAGCCCGGCGCAGATGGACCTGGCCGTGGCCAACATGGTGGGCAACGTGGCGGGCATGATCTGCGACGGCGCCAAGATCGGCTGCGCCATGAAGGCCATGACCGGCGTGGACGCGGCCTTCCGCTCGGCCACCCTGGCCCTGGCGGACTTCGGCATCCCCGCCACGGACGGCATCGTGGGCGCCGATGGCGACAGCTCCCTGGCCAACCTGGGGCGCCTGGCCCGCCGCGGCATGACCGGCGTGGACGACGAGGTGCTGGACATCATGCAGGCGAAGCTCTGAACCGTTCACCCTTGTCCATCCCCCTCGCACCGGACGGCTGAGGCGGACGTGCTCCAGGCCAGGCCCAGCACCAGGGCCAGCGCGGCCCAGCCCAGGGGGCTCGGGTCCGTGGCCAGGCGGGGCAGTTCCTCGCCCAGCAGGCGGCCCAGGCTGTCGTGGCCGGGCCCCGGGCCCAGGCCCAGCGCGGATAGCGTGGCCTCGCCCCACAGGGCGCCGAGCCAGGCGCTGGGGAAGAGGACCGCGGCCCGGGCCAGCCCCCAGGGGCCCCAGCGGCGGAGGACCGAGGCCCGGGAGGCCCCCAGGGTGCGTTCCGCAGCCCAGGCGGGCGATTGGCGGAAGCTGTCGAGCTGGATCCGCAGGGCCGGTTCCAGGTGCGGGGCCAGCAGGATGGCCAGCAGCAGCAGGAGGGATGGAGCGCTGAAACCGCCCGCAGCGGCGGCCAGGGGCAGCAGGAAGAGGACCGGCGGCAGGCTGCGGAGGGCGGAGAGCGCCCCGCGCCAGCGCCGCCCCTGCCAGGCCAGGAGCAGCGCCAGTCCCAGCGCCAGGAGGGCGCAGGCGCTGGCGGAGCCCAGGCTGCGGGAACCTGCCAGCAGCAGGCGCAGCAGCGCATCCCGGCCCAGGTCATCCAGGCCCAGGGGATGCCCCGGGGAGGCGGCCGCGCCGCCCCGGAAGGGGTCCAGGGGCAGCTCGGGGAGGGCCAGCGCGAGCAGGAAGGCGAGGCGCCACTTCACCGGGCCACCTCGGTGTCCAGGGGCCGGGACAGCAGCCAGAGCAGGGCCAGGGCCGCGACCCAGGCGGCGAGTCCGGCCCGGTCGCGGCCTGCCACGCGCGCCATCCAGTCCAGGCCCAGGCCCGGCACGCCCAGCAGGCGCTCGATCACCAGGGAGGCCGTGAGCCAGAGGGGCAGCCGGGCCGCCAGCCAGCGGGCCGCGAGGCGGGCCAGGACAAGCCTCCGCGCTGTCCGCACCACCCGGGAACCCCAGGCAGCGGGGAAGGGCGCTTCCCCCGGGAGGGCCGAGGCCAGCCAGCGGGCCTCGCCGGGGAGGGCGGCGGCCAGGAAGGCCGCGAGCCAGCCCCCCGGGCCCGGAGGCCCCCAGGCGGCGGGCCAGAGGGCGAGCAGGAGCCCGGCCCAGAGCAGGTCCGGCGGGGCCTCCAGCAGGGCCAGGGAACGCCTTCGGGCCAGCCGGGGGCCTCCGAGCCAGGCCAGCAGGGGCGCCGTGAGCGCCAGCGCGCCCAGGGCGAGGCCCGCCGGAAGCAGGGCGTGCAGCGGGAAGGGCGGCGGCGGGAGGGGCCGCCACAGGGCCCCGGGCAGGCCCCAGGCCAGGACGAGGGCGGCCAGCCAGACCCCGGCGCCCTGGAGGCCGGATCGGATCACCGGTCCCAGCGCCAGCCTGCGGCGCCGGGGGTGGCCAGGTAGAGCCCCAGCGGGCTGGCTTCCACCTGCAGGCGCTTGTCCACCCAGATGACGCTGCGGAAATCGAGGATCGGCAGGGCGGCCGGGTTCTGGGCCCAGAGGCTGTGCAGGGCGGCCCACTCGGAATCGTCGGGCGCCCGGACCGCGGCGGCCAGGGCCGGGAACCGGGCATGGCTCCAGCCTGTGAAGTTTATGGGGCCCCTGGGTTCGAGGTACTCCATCACCGCCCATGGGTGCGGATCGAAGACCACCGCCGAGGCGCCCAGCTCGAAGTCGCCTTTTTGGAGGCGGTCCACCAGGAGGCCCTGCTCCGTGGGCAGCAGCTGGAGGTCGTAGCCGTCCCTGCGGGCCCGCTCGCGGAGGGCCAGCAGCAGCCGCTCCACAGAATCCTCGCCCGCGGCGTAATGGAGCCTCAGGGTGGCCGGAGCGGCGGGCGGTGGGGCCGCGGTGTCGAGTTCCCGCGCTTCGAAGCCCAGGGTTTCGGGCCACAGGCCACGGCTGGGCTGGGCGTTCTGGCCCAGCAGGTGGGGCGGGAACGCATCCCGGCGCCAGCGCTCCAGCAGGCGGAGGGGACCGGCTCCGGTGCGGCTCCAGACCACCAGCTGCGCATGCATGGGCTGGATGACCACCCGGTGGGTGGCAGGCACGTCCGGCAGGCGGCGGGCCGGCGGGGCGCCCACGGTGAGCCAGCCCTTCTGGAGGGCCTGGAGCACGCCGTTGGGATCCGGCAGGAGGCGGAAGCGGATGCCGTCGATGGCGGGCTCCAGGAAGTGCTCCCGCCGCGTGAAGGTCCAGGCGGCGGGCTCCTTCTGGTAGCGGAAGGGTCCGGAGCCGCGGTCGGGGTGCCCCTTCTGCGCCACGGGGATCCGGGCCAGCTCCAGCAGCAGGCGGCCCGGCGGCTTGGGCGACCGGATCCAGATCCGGCCTTCCTGGGCGCCCGCCTCCGCGCCCTCCAGAATGGCCCGCTTGGTGGGGCTGGCCTTGGGGTCCCGGCGGATTTCGGCGAGGGTCCACAGCACGTCCTCGCCGGTGACGGGGCTGCCATCCGTGAAGCGGGCATTGGTGCGCAGGGTGAAGACGATCGCGCCACCCTTCTGGACCTTCCAGGAGGCGGCCAGGCGGGGCACGGCCTGGCCATCGGGCCTCAGGCCCACCAGGGCATCCCCCGCCAGGGACTGGAAGATCCACTGCTCGTAGCTGTCCCCGCGGATGAAGTCCAGGGGGCCGGGATCCCGGGGCAGGGACTCCTCCACCACCTGGGCCCGGATCGGGGCGAGGGCGCAGAGAAAGACCAGGGTCAGGACGGCGAGGC
>JAMPXL010000273.1 GCA_023701165.1 Geothrix sp.
TGCGCCGACCCCTTCCACCCCAAGGCCCTGCGGGGCAGCATGGGCGCCGCCTTCCTCCTGCCCCTCCGGCGGGTGGAGGCGCTGACCCCCGATGCCGGGCGCTGGTACGTCCTGGACGGCGGCCCCGGCGCCCTGCCCCTGGCCCAAGCGGACCTGTCCGACCCCCTGCGCCTCTGGGTCGGCAACGAGGGGCATGGCTGGCAGGGCGTGGCCCTGCCCGGGGGCGTGCAGCGCCTGGCCATTCCCATCCAGGACCTCGAAAGCCTCAACGCCGCCGTGGCCGCGGGCATCGCGTGCTACGAAGTGGCGCGGAGGCAGGCGTGAGCCTTGACTGAATCCCCATGAGACGCCCCTCCCTCCTCCAGCCCCTCAGTGCCCTGGTCCTGTCCGGGGTCTTTGTCCTGGCCTTCCGCTTCCCCGGAGCGCTGGGCGGCTGGCTGGAGCCGGCCATGGCCCTGCTCTTCCCCCTGCTGCTGCTGGACGGGCTGTTCAAGGGGCGCCACGCCTTCTGGACCTGGGCCACCGTGCTGGCGGGGCTCATCCTGCTCTACCTCTGGGTGCCCCAGACCCTCGCCAGCAAGGGGGGCCTCGCCTTCGGCATGGCCCTGCTGGGGATGATCCTGCTGGCCCTCTGGGAAGCCACGGGACTCTGGCTGGTGGCCGCCGGCTCCCGCTGGGCCTCCCGCCGGGCCGGTCCCCTGGGCGCCGCCTGCGCGGCGGCCCTCCTTCTGCTGGCCTGGGAGACCTGGGGCTTCCATGTCTATCCCTGGACCTGGGGCGCCGCCTTTGGAGCCCTGCCCTGGACCGCCCGCTCGGCGGCCTTCCTGGGCGCCTCGGGCCTGTCGGCCCTGGCCTGGGGCACCGGGGCCTGGGCGGCGGCCACCCTCGCCGGGGGCGGCTCCCTCCGCAGGGCCATGACGGGCCCCGGCCTGGCCGTCGCGTTCCTCCTCCTCGCGGGGGGCGCCTGGCACCTGCTGCCCCGGGACACCGAGCGCCGGCTCGATGTGGCCATGATCCAGCCCAACTTCCCCCCGGGCCAGCGCTGGCTGGGCATGGAAGCCGAGATGTGGCGGCGCAGCGACACGCTGCTGAGGGCTCAGGGGTGGCCCCGGGCCGGACAGCCCGCCCTGCTGCTCTGGCCGGAAAGCTCCGTTCTGGGCCGGGATGACCGCCATGCCGATGCGCGCCTGTCCGCCGAGGCCGCCTCCCGCGGTGTGGCCTGGCTCTTCGGTACCGAAGGAGGCCCCTTCAACCTGGTGCGGGGCGAGGCGGCGGGCCGCCCCATGTTCCTCTTCGCCAAGACGGAACCCATGCCCTTCGGCGAGCGCTCGCCGGGCCCGGAGGCCTTCCGCCGCTGGATGGACCGGCAGATGGGCTTCGTCTCCCAGGAGGCCGGGGAGTTGACCGGAAGCTGCGCCTTCAGCATCCCCTCGCCCTCGGGTGAGGTGCGCGTCCATCCGCTCATCTGCAGCGAGGCCCTCCTGCCCGGGCGCACCCGCCGGGGCCTGGCCCTGGGCCGGGCGGACCTGCTGGCCAACCACACCAACGATGGCTGGTTCGACCGCAGCATCGCCACGGACCTCCATGCGGCCCAGATCCGCCTGCGGGCCCCGGAACTGGGCGTGCCCCTGCTCCGGGCCACCCTCTCGGGCAAGTCGGGCGTATTCCGGGAGGACGGCCGCTTCGAGCTCTGGGGTGAGCCCCTCAGCGAAGGCGCCTACGCGGTGCCCCTGCGGTGGCGGCCGGTGCGCACGCCGGCCCGGTCCGCCTGGCTGGTGCCGTTCCTCACGACCCTGCTCTCCGCGGGCCTGCTGGTAGGATGGTGGACCCAGCCCAGGAAGGCCTGATGGACCGCGATTTCCTCGTACCAGAGCCCCTCTCGACGCCCCACGGCACCGTGGCGTTTGCCGACGAGACCTGGAATGTGGATCCCCGCGAGCTGCAGATCTTCTTCCAGGCGGAGGAGGTCTACTGGACCGCGGACCGCACCATCGGGCAGTGGCGGCGCCTCCTGGCCTGCTCCCGCATGCTCACGGCCCGCCTGGTGCCCGAAGGCCACCGCGGCGGCCGCCTGGTGGGCGCCACCCGGCTCTGGTCCGATCACGCCTACGAGGCCAAGCTCTACGACGTGGTGACGGCCCGTGACCTGATGGGCCAGGGGGTCGCCACCGAACTGGTGAAGTGGGCTCTCCGGCACCCCTGGGCGGGCGAGGTGCAGCGCTATGTCCTCGAGACCCGGGACGCGGCGGCGTTCTATCCCCGCTTCGGCTTCCGGATGGGCCCGGACGTCGACAGCTTCCACATGCGGGTGGGCGCCGCGGAACTCCAGCAGCGGGGATTGCGATGACGGAGACCATCCCGGGCCTGCCCGAAACCGCCCTGCAGCCCCTCATCCTGGCCAGCAGCAGCCCCCGGCGGCGCCACTGGCTGGAGGCCATGCGCATCCCCTTCGAAATCCAGACTCCCCAGGTGGACGAGACGCCCCTGCTGGACGAAGAACCCGGCGACCTGGTGCTGCGCCTGGCCGAGCTGAAGGCCGAGGTGGTGGCCCGCCGCAATCCGGGCCGCTGGGTCATGGCCGCCGACACCACGGTGGCCGTGGACCACCACACCCTGAACAAGCCCGAGGATGTGGAAGATGCCGTGCGGATGCTGACGCTCATCCAGGGGCGGGCCCACCAGGTGCACACGGGCTTCTGCCTTCAGAAGAACGACCTCACCCACAGCTTCGTGGATACGGCCCAGGTGGTCTTCCGGCCCCTGACGGAGGCCCAGATCCGGTGGTACATCGCCACCCGCGAGCCCATGGACAAGGCGGGCTCGTACGCCATCCAGGGCATCGGAGCCCTCTTCATCGAAGGCGTGGAGGGCAGCTTCTCCACGGTCATGGGCCTGCCCGTGGAGCGCATGGGCGCCCTGTTCCTCCAGCTGGGCCTGCTGAAACCCTGGATGGGCTTCCCCAGGTAGGGTGGTCAGACCCCCGAAAATGCCTGAAGTAGTTGGCAAAGAAGAGGTTCCGGGAAGGAATCTCCACACGGGACCGGCTCCCGGGTGGCCGGGGGTCCCCGGCCCCGGGCCACCTGCCCTTCTCCTGGAGGAAATCGCTCCCTTCCAAGGCGGCATAGATAGACCACCCAAAAATCCACTTAAGACGCGGAACTGTCTCAGAAAAAATAGGTAAACAATCCAGTGACCGTGATCTATCATCGTGACTTGCGACACAATTCATCGAA
>JAMPXL010000274.1 GCA_023701165.1 Geothrix sp.
ATCCGCGGCAAAAGTCAGAGCCGGAACCGCTGGACCAGCACCCGGAGGCCGTCGGCGACCTTCGACAGCTCCTCGGCGGTGCGGGTGATCTCCGTGACCGTGGCGGCCAGCTCCTGCGTGGCGGCGGCATTCTGCTGGAGCTTGTCCGCGGTGCCCGCCATGAGGCCGTCCACTTCCTGGCTCGCGGCCTCCTGGCCGCGGCTGAGGTCGGCCACCCCCTGCACCTGGAGGGTGACCTCGCCGATCCGGTCCCGGATGGAATCCAGCTTGCCGAGGGTGTTGGCCACGCTCTCGATGCCCCGGGACACCGCCGCCTCGGTCTGGTCCGTGAGGCCGCGGATCTCTGTGGCGGCGGTGGCGCTGCGCTCGGCGAGCTTGCGGACCTCCTCCGCCACCACGGCGAAGCCCTTCCCCTGGGCGCCGGCCTTGGCGGCCTCGATGGCGGCGTTGAGGCTCAGCAGGTTCGTCTGGCGGGCGATCTCCTGGATGATGCGCACCGCCTGGAGGATCTGGCCGGTGGCCTCGCGGATGGCCGCCATGCCCCCTTCGGCGTCCTTGCCGGCCCGGGCGCCGTCCTCGGTGTCCTGGGCCGCGGCCTTGGTCCGCGTGCCCGTTTCGAGGGCGTTCTCGTCCAGCCGCGCGATGTTGGCGCCCAGGCGCTGGAGGGCCTCCCGCACCCCGCCGCCCGCCTGGCGGAGATCCTCCCCGACCCGGGCGGTCTCCTCGACGGTCTTGAAGATCTGCTCGGCGCTGGCCGCCAGCTGGGTGGCGCCGGAGGCCACGCCCTGGGAGGCGGTCTCCACGTCGCGGAGGGCGCGGTTCAGCCGCTCCACCATGCCGTTGAAGGTCCTGGCCAGGACGCCGATCTCATCCTCGGTCTTCGCCTCGGCGAGGACGGTGAAGTCCCCCTCGGCCACCTGGGTGATGGAAGCGCCCAGGCGCTCCAGGGGACGCAGGATGATCCGGCGGACGAAATAGGCGATGAGGCCGCCCATGACCAGCAGGGTGGCCAGGCCCGTCGCGGCCGCGGCCCACTGGAACGTCCGTTCCTGGCGCACGATGCCGGCGGTGGACCGCGAGATGCCGAAGGTCGCCACGAAATCGCCGGGTTTCCGGCCGTCGAAGCTGGTGATGCCGAGGGCCTGGTGGCAGGTCTGGCAGCTCTCCTGGAGCCGGCCTGGGGTCACCACGTACATCCAGGGGGCGCCATCGGCCCCGGCATAGCTGCCTGTGAAGCTCTCCAGGCCCGGCTGCGCCTCGAAGGCCCGGGTGGCCGTCCGCTCGATGTCGCCTTCCGGGCCCTGGCCGGCCTGGCCCAGGGTCACCCGGTGGTAGGCCATCCCGGCCTGCTTGGCGTAGGCCTCCGCCTCCCCGTGCAGCATGTAGCGGGAATTGGTGCCGATGGCCCGCAGGTTCTCCTCGAAATCCTCGTGGATCCGTGCGGATTGGCTCCGGCTCACCAGCAGGGTGAGCACGACGAACAGGGCCGCCAGGGTGGTTCCAAGGGGCAGGAACAACGTCATGACAAGGCTTTTCTTACGCACAATCACTCCGGAGCCGAAGGGCGGAAACCTTTGTTATCGGTCCATCCGTGAAATGGCGTAATTTTCTTATTCAACGATATTGGAATAAATAATAAAGAAGGGACCTTCATCGAAGGCCGCTCAGATCCGCGCAGCCAGCTCCGCGCCCTGCCGGATGGCCCGCTGGGCGTCCAGTTCGGCGGCCAGGTCGGCGCCACCGATGAGGTGGACGGACACGCCGAGGGCGGTCAGGGGCTCCGCGAGGCTGCGCTCGGAGTCCTGCCCGGCGCAGAGGACGATGCTGTCCACGGGCAGGCACCTGGAGCCCGCGTCCTTGCCGTCGCGGATCCAGAGGCCCTCGTCGTCGATGCGCTCGTAGTGGATGCCGCCCTGCATCTTCACCTTCAGGGCCTTGAGGCCGGCCCGGTGGATCCAGCCCGTGGTCGTGCCCAGGCCGGCGCCCATGCGGTCGGTCTTGCGCTGGAGCAGGAAGACCTGGCGGGCGGGCGCCGGCGGCTGGGGGGCGGGCAGGAGGCCGCCCCGGTGGCCGTGGGCGCCGTCCACGCCCCATTCGCTCAGGTAGGTGTCCACCTGGGGGCTGTGGACGGGCTGCGCCAGGAACTCCGCCACGTCGAAGCCGATGCCCCCGGCGCCGATGACGGCGACGGTGGCTCCCGCCACCTTCCGGCCCGAGAGCAGGTCTGCGTAGCTGATGACCTTGGGATGGTCCACGCCGGGGATGGGCGGGGTGCGGGGCCGGACGCCCGAGGCGAGGACCACCTCCTGGAAGCCGGAAAGCAGCTCCGGGGTGGCCCGCTCGCCCAGGCGCACCGTGACGCCCGCGGTGGCCAGGCGGCGGCCGAAGTAGCGCAGGGTCTCGTAGAACTCCTCCTTGCCCGGCACGCGCTTGGCCAGGTTGAGCTGGCCGCCCAGCTCCGCCTGGGCTTCGAAGAGGGTGACGATGTGGCCGCGCTCCGCCGCGTGGCAGGCGAAGCTCAGACCCGCCGCGCCGCCGCCCACCACGGCGATGTGCCGGGGCGCGTAGGCCGGCTCGAAGACCAGCTCGGTTTCGTAGCAGGCCCGGGGATTGACCAGGCAGGTGGCCCGCTTCTGCGCGAAGACGTGGTCCAGGCAGGCCTGGTTGCAGGCGATGCAGGTGTTGATGTCCGCGGCGCGGTCCCCGGCGGCCTTCACCACGAAGTCGGGATCCGCCAGCAGGGGTCGGGCCATGCTCACCATGTCCGCGCCGCCGCCCGCCAGGATCTCCTCGGCGACCTCCGGCGTGTTGATGCGGTTGGTGGCGATGACGGGAATGCCCACGGCGCCCTTGAGTTTCTTCGTCACCCAGGCGTAGGCCCCCCGGGGCACCATGGCGCCGATGGTGGGCACACGGGCCTCGTGCCAGCCGATGCCCGTGTTGAGGATCGTGGCGCCTGCGGTCTCCAGGGCTTTGGCCAGCTGCGCGACCTCGTCCCAGTCGCTGCCTTCGGGCACCAGATCCAGCATGGAAAGCCGGAAGATGAGGATGAACTCGGGCCCCACGGCCGCGCGCACGGCCTTCACGACCTCCACCGGGAAGCGCATGCGGTTCTCGAAGCTGCCGCCCCAGCCGTCCGTGCGGCGGTTGGTGCGGGCCGCGATGAACTCGTTGATGAGGTAGCCCTCGCTGCCCATGATCTCCACGCCGTCGTAGCCCGCCTTTTGGGCCAG
>JAMPXL010000275.1 GCA_023701165.1 Geothrix sp.
ACCCCAGCGGAGTTCACGGTGGCCACGCCGGGAAGGTTGGTGGTCCAGGTGACGCTGGAATCATAGGGGACGGTGGAGGTGCCGTTGGACCAGTGGGCGGTGGCGGTGAAATCCGCTGTCTGCCCCACGTTCAGGGTCACGCCCGCGGCGGGGTCGAGGGTGATGGAGGTGAGGATCGCGGAGGCCGCGTTGACGGTCACGAGGGCAGAGCCCTGGATGGCGCCCTGGGTCGCGGTGATGGTGGCGGTCCCGGCTGCCACCCCGCTCACCAGGCCGCTGGCGGAGACGGAAGCTGCCCCGGGGTCACTGGAGGTCCAGGTCACCGAGCTGTCGTAGGGCGTGACCGTGGTGCCATCGGAGAAGTGGCCCGTGGCCTGGATATCCACCGAGGCGCCCACGTTGAGGGTGGGCCCCGAGGGGGTGAGGGTAATGGAGGTGAGGACCGCGGAGGCCGCGTTGACGGTCACGGCGGTGGAACCCTGGATGGCGCCCTGGGCCGCGGTGATGGTGGCGGTCCCGGCCGCCACTCCGGTCACCACGCCGCTGGTGGAGACGGAGGCCGTCCCCGGGGCGCTGGAGGTCCAGGTCACCGAGTAGGGGGTGACCGTGGTGCCATCGGAGAAGTGGCCTGTCGCCTGAAGATCCACCGAGGAGCCCACCATGAGGGTGGGTGCCGAGGGGGCGAGGGTGATGGAGGTGAGGACTGAGGGCGAGGCATTGACAGTCACGACGGCGGAGCCCTGGATGGCGCCCTTGGTCGCAGTGATGGTGGCGGTCCCGGCCGCCACCCCGCTCACCAGACCGCTGGCGGAGACGGAAGCGGTCCCCGGGGCGCTGGAGGTCCAGGTCACCGAGCTGTCGTAGGGCGTGACCGTGGTGCCATCGGAGAAGTGGCCCGTGGCCTGGATATCTGCCGAGGCGCCCACGATGAAGCTGGGCGCCGCGGGAGTGAGGGTGATGGAGGTCAGGGTCGCCGTGGATGCCGGGGGGGGCGAGGATGGAGCAGAGCTGCCTCCGCCGCCCCCACCGCAGGCCATCAGCAGGACGGCCGCGAGACAGGCGCCCATGGCCCGGAGGGACCTGTTCGGGCGCTGGGCGGGCGATGGGGAGGGGGTGTGGATGCCGGGCATGGTGACCTCCAGAGAGTCGTCTGAAGGTTGGCCACGGTCTCGAGGGGCTGACAGGGCCGCTTTGGGGATAGGGGGTGGGCCACCCCCCCTGGGGGTACCGGGCCCAGGCCCGATGGTCCAGGTTCCAACCACATTCCATTTGGCCGGATGGATCCCTTAGACTGGGGCCACCCCACCGGAGCCCCACCTGAGCACCCACACGCCCAACCTCTTTCTCGACCCCCAGAGCCGGGAGCCGGTCTACCTCCAGATCGCCCATGCCCTCATGCGCGAGATCCACCGCAACCGGATGCGGCCGGGGGACCCGCTGCCTGGATACCGGGTCTTGGGGGTCCGCCTGGGCGTGAGCCGCAACACGGTGATGGCCGCCTACCACGAGCTTCAGGCGGAGGGCTGGGTCGTCTCCACGCCCGGCGAGGGGAGCGTGGTCGCGCCCCATCCGCCGTCCCGGATTCCTGGAGGATCGGAGAAATCGGAAGCGCCGGAGGCCGCCGCCGCCATGGGATTCGACCTGTCTCCGGGGATCGATGCGGAAGTGCAGAAGGGCTCCCCGAGCCTCCTGAAGGTCGCCAGCGGGTTGCCGGATCCCCGGCTGCTTCCGGGGGCGGAACTGGCCAGGGCCTACCGCCGTGCCCTCGTCCTCAACCGCCAGCAGAATCTCGAACTGGAGGATCCCCAGGGCCATCCCATGCTGCGGGACTCGCTGGCCCGGATGCTGCGCGATTCCCGGGGCATCAAGGCCTCACCGGAGAACGTCCTGGTGACCCGGGGCAGCCAGATGGCCCTTTTCCTGGTGGCCCAGGCCCTGCTCGCCCCAGGTGATGTGGTGGCCGTCGAGGCCCTGGGCCAGCCCGACACCTGGGAGGCCTTCGCCCGGGCCGGGGCCGGTTGCCTGCCCGTGCCCCTGGACGAAGAGGGCCTGCGGGTCGGGGCCCTGGACCAGCTGGCCCAGTCGGAGCGGTTGCGGGCCGTGTTCGTCACCCCCTTGCGCCAGTACCCGACGCTCGTGCAGCTTTCCCCGGAACGGCGCACGCGTCTGATGGCGCTGGCCGAGACCCATCGTTTCGCGGTGATCGAGAACGACCAGGACAGCGAGTTCCTCTTCGAGGGCCGCCCCCGGGCGCCCCTGGCGGCCGAGGATCCCGCCGGAGTGGTCATCCACGTGGGGACCCTCAGCAAGATCTTCAGCCCCAACCTCCGTCTGGGCTATGTGCACGGCCCGGCGCCCCTCATCGCCCGGCTCCGCGCGCTGCGTCAGGCCCTGGACCGCCAGGGGGACATGGTCCTGGAGCGGGCCTTCGCCGAACTCCTCGATGACGGGGCCATCCACCGCCACCTCAACCGCATGCAGCAGACCTACCGGACCCGGCGCGATGCCCTGTGCCGGGCGCTGCAGCGATCGCTGGGGGAGGATCTTTCCTTCCGTGTTCCTGAAGGCGGACTGGCGCTCTGGGCCAAGGTGAGGGAGGGCGTGGACGTGGACCGCTGGGCCGCCCGCGCCCTGGAGCATGGCGTCGCCTTCCAGCCAGGCCGCCGCTTCGCCTTCGACGGCGGTCCGGTCCAGCATCTGCGGCTGGGTTTCTCGAACTACCCGGAGCCTGATCTCGAGGAAGTGGCTCTCCGCATGCGCGCCGCGCTGGCAGAGGACCGATGAGCCTGCTGCTGACTGCCCTGGACGGCCGCATCGCCCTCAAAGGGGTCCTCGGAGCGGGAGGCATGGGGGAGGTCCACCGGGCCTGGGATGCGGGACTCGAGCGCCCCGTGGCCGTGAAGTTCGTGAAGAGCGCGGATCCGAAGGAGGCCGACCGGCTGCTCCTGGAGGCGCGGCTCCAGGCCCGGGTGGAGCACCCGAACGTGGTGCGGGTGCATGACACGGGCACCTTGAACGGCCGCCCCTGCATCCTCCTCCAGCTGGTCGAGGGGAAGACCTTCGCGGACCTGGACGCCGGGACGGATTGGCGGATGAAGGTCACCCTTGCGGCCCAGGCGGCCCGGGGGCTGGGCGCCGCGCACCGCCAGGGCCTCATCCACCGGGACGTGAAGTCCGCCAACCTCCTGGTGGAGGCCTCGCAGGAAGGGCTCCAGGCCCTC
>JAMPXL010000276.1 GCA_023701165.1 Geothrix sp.
GATCAGGGCCAGGGCCCCGAGGGCGGCGTGTTCCTGGAGCACCAGGGACGGGATGCCCCAGGCCTCGATGGCCTGGCGCTCCGCAGCCCGCATCTCGCCGGCGGTGAGGAGGGGGATCACGCGGCACCTCCGCCTGTCGCATCCTGCTTCATGCTCATGCGGACAGTCTAGGCCCGTTCGGCCAGATGGGCAGCCAGAGCCCTCGGGTACAGCTCCATCTCGGCCGCGTAGACCCGCCTCTGGAGGTCCTCCTGGGCGTCTCCGGGGAGGACGGGCACCCGCATCTGGTCCAGGATGCGCCCGTGGTCGTATTCCCCGTCCACCAGGTGCACCGTGGCGCCGGATTCCGTCTCGCCCGCCGCCAGCACGGCCCGGTGGACGTGCATGCCGTACATGCCCGCCCCGCCCCAGCGGGGCAGCAGGCCGGGGTGGATGTTGAGGATGCGGCCCTCCCAGCGCGCCGGAACGGCCAGCTTCTTCAGCCAGCCGCAGAGGCAGATCACCTCCGCGCCAGCGGCCTCGGCGGCCCGGTAGCAGGCCTCGGAAAAGGCCTCGTCCGATTCGAAGTCCGGCCGTGCCACCACCACCGTGGCAAGCCCCTCCGCCTCCAGGCGGGCGAGGCCCCCGGCCTTGGCGGAGGAGGCCAGTCCCAGCACGGGAAGACCGGGCACCCGGCCCTCGCGGCAGGCCCTGAGCAGGTTCAGGGCATTGCCGCCGGTGCCGGAGATGAAGAAGGCGATCCGCTTCACTGGAGGGCCGTGAGCACCACCGTGTCGGCGATGTCCTGGGCGCTGCAGCCGCGGCTCAGGTCGTTGGCGGGCTTGGCCAGGCCCTGGAGGAAGGGCCCGATGGCGGCGCAGCCGCCCATGCGCTCGGCGATCTTGTACGAGATGTTGCCGGCGTCGAGATCCGGGAACACCAGCACATTGGCCCGGCCCGCCACGGCGGAGCCCGGCGCCTTCTTCTGGCCCACGGAGGGGATCAGGGAGGCGTCGGCCTGCAGCTCGCCGTCCACGGCCAGCTCCGGCCGGCGTTCCCTGATGATGGCCAGGGCCGCGCGGACCTTGTCCACGCAGGGGTGCTCGGCGGAGCCACGGGTGGAGAAGCTGAGCAGGGCCACGCGGGGCTCCACGCCCATGACGCTGCGGGCGTTCTCGGCGGCGGCGATGGCGATGTCCGCCAGCTGCTCGGGGGTGGGGTCCGGCACCACGGCGCAGTCCGAGAAGAGCACGGCGCCCTGCTCGCCGAAGGCGGCATCGGGGTGGATCATCATGAAGAAGCTGGACACGGTCTTGATGCCCTTGGCGGCGCCGATGGCCTGGAGGCAGGCCCGCACGGTCTCGGCGGTGGTGTTCAGGGCCCCGGCCACCATGCCGTCGCAGTGGCCGTTCTGCACCAGCATGGCGCCGAACCACAGGGGGTTGTGGACGGCCTCCAGGGCCTGGGCCTCGGTGATGCCCTTGGCCTTGCGGCGCTCGTAGTAGGCCCCGGCCAGCTCCCCCAGCAGGGGGCTGGCGGCGGGATCCACCAGCGCCGCGTCCTTCAGGGAGACGCCGAGGGCGGTGCCCCGCGCGGCCATGCCGGCGGGATCGCCCAGGATCGTGAGGCGGCAGAGGCCCTGCTCGAGCAGCATGGCCGCGGCCTGGAGGGTGCGGTCCTCCCGGCCCTCGGGCAGCACGATGTGGCGCTGCAGTTCCTTGGCGCGGGCGCGGAAGCGCTCCATCCAGTTGGTGTGGTTGGCGTGGGTCATGGGGTCCTCCGGGGACGGGACGCGGGTTTGGACGAGGGGGGATCGGCGAGGAAGAGGTGGGGATCCTGGCCCGTGCGGTCGCGGAACGTATCCGCGAGGCTCGGGGCTCCAGAGCTGGGTTCGTCGAGGTACAGGGTCTCCACCCGGTGCATGGGCAGGAAGCGGGTGCCCAGGGCCACCTGATCGGCCTGGCCCGTGCGCACCAGCGTCAGCACCTCCTCCCAGGGGACGAGGTCGAGGCCCCGGAGGGCGATGCCGGCGGCGTCCAGCCCCAGGATCCGCCCCCACAGGCGCTCCCGCGGCGATTGGAGCACCACCACCACGAGGTCGCCGGCATGGAAGGGCATGGTCAGGGGCATGGGTCGGCTCCAGTTCGATTCTTACAGGGCCGGGCCTTCGACGATGAGGCGGCCTTCGGTGAAGCCCTCCATGGCCCACCGGGGCCCCTCGAAGCCGTTGCCGCTGGCCCGCACGCCGCCGAAGGGCGCGGCGTCCAGGCGGAAGGTGGGCGGGAGGTTCAGCAGCACACCGCCGGCCTGCAGGCGCGATTCCGCCAGGCGCAGGTGGCGCTGGTCCCGGCTGTAGGCGCTGGCCCGCAGGCCGAACCGCGTGGCGGCGGCCCGGTCGAGGCCCTCCTCGAAGGAAGCCACCCGCGTCAGCACGGTGATGGGCGCAAAGGCCTCCTCGCACTGGAAGGGATCATCCTCGGGCAGCCCCGCGAGGATCGCCGGCGGCAGGAGGGCGCCCTGGCGGATGCCGCGCATCAGCACCTCGGCGCCAGCCGAGACCGCGCGGTCGAGGCCTTCATCCATGCGCCGGGCCGTGGCCTCGTCGATGAGGGGCCCCACCACGGTGGCGGGATCCAGGGGGTCGCCCACGGGCAGGGCTTTCACGGCGGCGACGAAGGCCGCGGCGAAGGCGTCCCACAGGTTCCGGTGCACGTAGACCCGCTGGGCCTTGGAGCAGCTCTGGCCCGCCCCGGCCACGGCGGCGGGAGCGAGCTGGCGGGCCACGGCGATGGCATCCACCCCCTCGTCCAGAACCACGGCGCCGTTGCCGCCCAGTTCCAGCAGGAGCCGCTTGCCCGCCAGCACCCGCTCCAGGTGGCGGCCCACGCGCTCGGAGCCAGTGAAGCTCACGGCGGCGATGCGGGGGTCCTTGGCCAGGGCCTCGGCAGCGACGGGATCCACCGGGGCCAGCTGGAGCAGGCGCCCGGGCGCGGCCACCTCCTGGCGGGCCGCTTCGAAGGTTTCCCAGAGCAGGCGGGAGGTCCGCGGGGCCTGGGGACAGGGCTTCCAGATGGCGCTGCAGCCCGCGGCGAGGGCGGGCCCGAGCTTGTGCACCGCCAGGTTCACCGGGAAGTTGAAGGGCGTGATGGCCAGGACGGGCCCCACGGGGAAGCGCCGCAGCACCGCCCGGCAGCCCTCGGCCCCGGCCATCAGATCGTAGGGGATGGCTTCCTCCCCGAA
>JAMPXL010000277.1 GCA_023701165.1 Geothrix sp.
CACCGGCATCGGCTACCTCTGGCTGCGCAAGAAGCCCCTGGAGGGCGCCGCCGATCCCGCGGCGAAACACGCCGAGGTGCCGGTGGCCCTGGGCCTGGCCGCCGATCTGAAGGCGGGCCAGAGCCGCCTCTTCAAGTTCCGCGACGAGCACGATGCCTGCATCCTCCTGCGCACGCCCAAGGGCGAGCTGAGGGCCTACCGCCAGACCTGCACCCACCTGGGCTGCGCCGTGCGATTCCGGGACGAGCGGCTGGAATGCCCCTGCCATAAAGGGTTCTTCGAGGTGGACCGCGGCTTCCCCGTGCAGGGCCCGCCCAGCCGCCCCCTGGCCGCCATCGCCCTGGAGGAGCGCCCGGACGGCACCCTCTGGGCCGTGGGCGAGCTGCCCAAGCCCACCCTCGAAAACCTGGACCGCCGCGCCGCCTGCCCGCGGGAAGAACGTGAGGTGACCGCATGATGCCCACGTCCCGCGTCCGCATCTCCCCCGCCGCCCTGGGCGTCATCCTCGTGCTGCTGGTGATCCAGCTCTACCTCTTCGAGACCGTGCTGGGCGCCGTCCTCGACGGCCAGCGCAGCGTCCTCCCCGGCGCCTTCGGGGTATCCCTCACCCTCTCCGCCATCGCGCTGTTCCTGGCCTTCCGCAGCACCGTGGAGCACCGGCCCAAGGAGTAGGCTCCCCCGCCATCGCCACCCCCCACCATCGGCTTGTTCTTATTTAAGACTTTTTAATCCTTTTCAAGGCATTCCGGAGCCGTTCATGTCGGATCGATCCCGAGGCGCCACCGCCCTGGCCATGAGCACCCTGGCCTTCACGCTCTGCTTCGCCGTGTGGACGCTGAACGGCGTGCTCGTCACCTTCCTGGTGGAGAACGGCCTGTTCCACTGGGACACGGCCCAGCTCGGGTGGCTCATCGGCATCCCGGTGCTCACGGGCTCCATCATGCGGCTGCCCGTGGGCCTGCTGACGGACCGCTTCGGCGGCCGAAAGGTCTACACGATCCTGCTGCTCCTTTCTGCCATCCCCACGTGGCTGCTGGGCAGCGTCCAGAGCTACCAGGGCTTCCTGCTGGCCTCTCTGGGCTTCGGCCTCTCCGGCGCGGCCTTCGCCGTGGGCATCGCGTATTCCAGCGTGTGGTTCAGCAAGGAGCGCCAGGGCACGGCCCTGGGGATCTTCGGCGCGGGCAACGCGGGCTCGGCCCTCACCAGCATGGGCGCGCCCTGGCTCCTCAAGAGGCTCACCGAGGGCGGCGCGAACCTGGAGGGCTGGCGGATGCTGCCGAAACTCTACGCCGCGGCCCTGCTGATCATGGCGGTGGTGTTCTTCCTGGCCACCACGGAACGGAAGGTCGCCGGGGCCAAGGGCAAGACCCTCGTCCAGATGCTGGCCCCTCTCCGCCATGTCCGCGTGTGGCGCTTCGGCCTCTACTACTTCCTGGTCTTCGGCTGCTTCGTGGCCCTGGCCCAGTGGCTGATCCCCTACTACGTGGGCGTCTACGGCATGAGCCTGGCGATGGCGGGGCTGCTGGCCTCCCTCTTCAGCCTGCCCTCGGGCCTCATCCGCGCCGCGGGGGGCTGGATGTCGGACCGCTTCGGCGCCCGGGCGGTGATGTACTGGACCTTCGGCCTCAGCATCTTCGCCTGCGCGGCGCTCATGGTGCCCCGCATGTCCATCGAAAGCCCCGGGCCCTCGGTGCTGGCCCAGGTAGGCGGCGTGGTGAGCGAGGTGGGCCCCGACCGCATCGTGGTGGGGGACACCACCTATCCATACCGGACCAGGGGGAGCGAGCCGGAGGTGCGGGACGAGGGCCTGCTGATCCTCCCCCAGAGCCGCTTCTGGCAGACGCCCGTGGTGAAGGTGGGCGACCGGGTGAAGAAGAAGCAGCTCCTGGCCTCGGGCACGACCCATGTCTTCTTCCAGGCCAACGTCTGGATCTTCACCTTCCTGGTCTTCGTGGTGGGCATCGTGTGGGGCATCGGCAAGGCCGCGGTCTACCGCTACATCCCCGACTACTTCCCGGACGAGGTGGGCGTGGTGGGCGGCATCGTGGGCGTCATCGGCGGCCTGGGGGGCTTCGTGGGCCCCATCCTCTTCGGCTACCTGCTCCGAGCCACGGGCCTGTGGACCACCATGTGGCTGTTCCTCACGGTGCTGTCCGTGGTCTGCCTGGTCTGGCTCCATGCCGTGGTGCGGCGCCTCACCCGGGAGCAGAATGAGACCCTCTTCACCCGATTCGAGCGGCCCGCGCCCGCCCCTGGCCCCGCCTTCGCCGGCGCCGACGCCACTGAACCCGCCTAGGAGCCCCCATGTCCAAGCTCACCGAATGGAAGCCTGAGGATCCCCAGGCCTGGGCCGCCGGCGGCAGCCGCATCGCCTGGCGCAACCTGGCCTTTTCCGTGCCGAGCCTTCTCTGCGCCTTCAGCGTGTGGATGTTCTGGTCCATCCTCACCGTGCGCATGAAGGACGCGGGCTTCCCCTTCACGGACGCCCAGCTCTTCACCCTCATCAGCATCGCGGGCCTCTCCGGGGCCACCCTGCGCATCCCCAACTCCTTCATGGTGGCCCTGGCGGGTGGCCGCAACGTGGTGGCCTTCACCACGGCCCTGCTTCTCGCCCCGGCCCTGGGCGCCGGCATCGCCCTCCAGGACCGCGCCACCCCCTTCGCGACCTTCGTGATCCTGGCGGTGCTCTCCGGCGTGGGCGGCGGCAACTTCTCCTCCTCCATGTCGAACATCAACGGCTTCTTCCCCAAGCGGCTCTCGGGCCTGGCCCTGGGCCTCAACGCGGGCATCGGCAACCTGGGCGTGAGCGTCATGCAGCTGGTGGTGCCCGCGGTGATGGGCTCGGCCCTCTTCGGCGCCCTCTCCGGCGCGCCGCACCTCACGGCCCTCGGGAAGCAGATGTGGGTGCAGAACGGCGCCCTGGTCTGGCTGCCCTTCCTGGTGGTGCTGGGCCTCGGGTCCTGGTTCGCCATGAACAACCTGCCCGCCCATGACAGCGAACCCACCTCGGCGGCCCTGGGCAAGATCCTGGGCCTGCACCTGCCCGCCTTCGCCGCGGCCGGGCTCGTGGCCTGGATCGTGGTGCGCTATCCCAAGCTCGGGCTGGGCGCCCAGCTGGGCCTCGTGCTGCTGGCCATCGCCACCTGCCTGGCCCTGCTCAAGCTGATCCCGGGCAAGGTGAAGACGAG
>JAMPXL010000278.1 GCA_023701165.1 Geothrix sp.
CCGGACTGCGGCTGCTACACCTGCCGCACCTTCAGCCGGGCCTACCTCCACCACCTGTTCCGCTGCGGCGAGCTGCTGGGCTTCACGCTGAACACGATCCACAACCTGAGCTACACTGTGGGACTCACCCGCGCCGCGCGGCAGGCCCTGTTGGAAAACCGCTTTCCAGCCTTCGCCCAGTCCGCGCGAGCCGGTTGGTCGACCGAGGAGCCTTGAATGATGTACGCCCTTCTTCAGCAGCCCGCCGCCAGTGGTGGCCCCGCCTGGATCCAGTTCGTGTTCATCGGCGGCATGGCCCTGATGTTCTATTTCCTCCTCATCCGGCCCCAGAGCAAGGCCCGCAAGGAGATGGAGGCCCGCCTGTCGAAGCTCAAGGCCGGCGACGAGGTCGTGCTGACCTCGGGGCTCTACGCCACCATCGACCGCGTCGAGGACAAGCACATCTGGCTGAAGCTCGGCGGCTCCGTGGTCAAGGCCCGGCGCGCCGCGGTGGCCTCGCTGGCCACCGAACCCGAGACCCAGAACTGACCTTTCTGACCTTCCGGGCCGGATTCCCTCCGGCCCGCATTCTTGTGAGGAGCGCCCCGTGACCAAGCGGAGCCTCTGGCGCCTCGTCATCGTCCTGGCCGTGCTGTTCGGCTGCGGATACTTCTTCACGCCCCTGTCCAAGGTGAAGCTGGGCCTCGACCTCCGGGGCGGTGTCCACTTCGAGCTGGAAGTCCAGGGCCAGGAGGCCCTTGTCGCTGATCTGCGCGACAACAAGGACCGCCTCCTGGCTCGCCTCAAGGAGAAGGGCCTTCCCGGCGCCGCGGTGCGCGTGGACGACGAGGCCCTCAGGGTGGACGGCGTGGGCGCCGACCAGAAGGCCACGGTGGAGAAGGTCGCCAAGGATTTCCTCTCCGGCTACGCCTTTGCCGCCGAGGGGGATGGCTACCGCCTCACGCAGAAATCCGACTACCAGAAGCAGCTGAAGGATGACGCCAACAAGCGGGCCCTGGAAGTGATCGAAAAGCGCATCCGCGACATCGATCCCGCCAACGTGCTGGAACCCGAGATCACCGCCAGCGGCGCCGAAGGCAACCGCATCGTGGTCGAGATCCCCGGCATCGAAGAGGGCGACCGCGAGCGCATCAAGATGCTGCTGGCCACGCCCGGGCGCCTCGAACAGCGCCTGCTGGCCAAGGCCCCGCAGCTCTATTTCAACTCCAAGGAGGAGGCCCTGGCCTTCTTCAACGGCCAGATCCCCCAGGAGTTCGAGCTGCTGCCCGAGATCGAGAGCGAGCGGCAGGCCAAGCGCTCCGGCCAGCCCGTGGTCAAGGCCAAGCCCGGCGAGGAGAAGATCAGCCGGTGGATCCTCCTGGAAAGCCGCGTGGCGGTGGATGGCGCCGACATCATCGATTCGCACCGGGCCTCCAACAACCAGACCGAGGCCAATGAGGTCAACTTCACCCTCAACAAGAAGGGGGATGACGACTTCGCGCGGCTCACCGGCACGGCCTCCGATGAGAACCGCCTCATCGCCATCGTGCTCGACCGCAAGATCGTCACCACGCTGAGCGCCAAGGAGAAGATCATCGGCGGCGCGGTCCGCATCAGCGGAAGCTTCAGCGCCCAGGAGGCCGACGACCTCGCCAGCCAGCTCCGCAGCGGCGCCCTGCGCGCGCCCATGAAGTTCCTGGAAGAGCGCGTGGTGGGCCCCGGCCTGGGCCGCGACTCCATCCACATGGGCGTCCGTTCCGCCCTCATCGGCTTCGCCACCATCATCGGCTTCATGGTCATCTTCTACCGCTGGTCCGGCGTGAACGCCATCGTGGCGCTGACGGTGAACGTCATCGTGATGATGGGCCTGCTGGGCTCCTTCCGGGCCACCCTGACGCTGCCGGGCATCGCCGGCTTCGTGCTGACGGTGGGCATGGCGGTGGACGCCAACATCCTCATCTTCGAACGCATCAAGGAGGAGCTGGCCCTGGGCAAGAGCGTGTCCGGCGCCATCGACGCGGGCTTTGACCGCGTGTTCTGGACCATCGTGGACAGCCACGTGACTCAGCTGTTCGCGGCCCTGCTGCTGTTCATCTTCGGCACGGGCCCCGTGAAGGGCTTCGCGGTGACCCTGACCGTGGGCGCCGTGGCCTCGCTCTTCACCAGCATCTACATCAGCCGGTACATCTACGACTGGATCCTCGAGCGCCACCCGGGCACCAAGACCCTCTCCATCGGCGCCTTCAGCTTCTTCAAGGGGTCCAGCTACGACTTCATGAAGTACAAGGGCACGGCCCTGGCCATCACCTGGGGCCTCATCGTGCTCTGCATCCTCTATGTGCGGCCCTGGAACCTCACCAACAACAACCGGATCCAGCTGGGCATGCAGTTCGTGGGCGGCAACGACATGACCGTGCGCTTCCGCGGCGCCATGGAGCCGGAGACCATCCGTGCGGCCCTGGCGAAGAACGGCTATCCAGACGCCACCGTGGTGGCCTACGAGAACGACGACAAGTCCATCCGGGACTTCTCCGTCAAGGTGAAGGCCAAGAAGGACGGGGACCAGAAGGACAGCACCATCCAGGCAAACGCCCTGCGCACCATCTTCAAGCAGATGGATCCCGAGGCGGCGAGCAGCCCCCTTCCGGCGCTCAACCTCGAGGGTTCCAAGACCCTGGCCGACACCCTGGCGAAGGCCAATCCCGTCGGCCTCGGCGGGGATGAGGCGGCCCTGGCCGCTGTGTACACTCCCTTCGCGGAAAAGGTCATCGCCGGCCGCGACCGGCTGCCCTCGGGCCTCTACCAGGGCTTCGCCGAACTGCCCCAGGACCTGCCCCAGGCCGTGCAGGAGACGGTCCGGAAAAACTACCGCCTCGGTTCCGTTGGCATCCTCAAGGACGAGAGCTTCTCGCCCAGCATCTCCGGCGAATGGACCCGCAAGACCCTCACGGCCGTGGCCTGGGCCCTGGGCGCCATCCTGGTCTACGTGATGTTCCGCTTCACGGCCAGCTTCGCCATCGGCGGCATCGTGGCCCTGGTCCACGACATGCTCATGGCCCTGGGGATCTTCGCGGCCTTCGGCTACGAGTTCAACGTGCCGGTGGTGGCCAGCTTCCTCACCCTCATGGGCTACTCCATGGCGGACACCATCGTGGTCTTCGACCGCATCCGCGAGAACAGCCACCGCCCCGAGTTCCGGCGCGCCACCA
>JAMPXL010000279.1 GCA_023701165.1 Geothrix sp.
CACCGCCGCCAAGTCCTCCGCCAAGGTTCCGGGCAAGGCCCAGGACAGTGGCCCCGCCGCCATGAAGATGTAGGAGATCCCCCATGAGCCAAGACCAGCCCACCTTCGACCATCCGGTTCCGCCCCGTTCCTCCCGCCTCCGCACCCTCGGCCTCGTGGCCCTCGGCCTGGTGGCCGGGGCCGGCGGCGCGCTGCTGCTGCGCCGTCCTGCGGCCCCGGCGGCGGCGCAGCCCGAAGCCAAGAAGCAGATGTACCAGTGCCCCATGCACCTCCAGATCATCCAGGACCACTTCGGCACCTGCCCCATCTGCGCCATGGACCTGGTGCCCATCGAGGAGATCCAGGGCGGCGAGTCCAGCGTGGAGGGCCTCGCCACCATCACCATCGATCCCGCCCGGCAGCAGCTCATCGGGCTGCGCACGGCCAAGGTGGTGGAGGGCGCCGCGGGCGGCGAGATCCGCGCCGTGGTGCGCCTGGTGCCCGACGAGACCCGCATCCGCAAGATCAACGTGAAGGTGGAGGGCTTCGTCGAGAAGCTCCACGCGGATTTCATCGGCAAGCCCGTGGCCAAGGGCCAGCCCCTGTTCAGCCTGTACAGCCCCGAGTTCGTGAGCGCCCAGCGGGAGTACCTGCTGGCCCTGAAGACCGAGAAGGCCCTCAGCGGCGGCTCGCTGCGGCAGTCCGGCGGGGACCTGCTGGAATCCGCCCGGCGGCGGCTGCTGCTCTGGGACGTGCCCCCCGAGACCCTGGCGCGCCTGGAGCAGAGCGGCGAGATCCAGAAGACCCTCACCCTGCGCTCGCCCATCTCCGGCGTCATCACCGCCAAGACGGTGGTGGAGGGCGCCCGCGTGGGGCCCGGCGAAGCGCCCCTGGAGATCACGGAGCTGGGCCATCTCTGGGCCCAGGCTGAGGTCTACGAGGCGGAACTGGCCCGGGTGAAGGTGGGCCAGGCCGCGGAGCTGCGCTTCAACACCTTCGGGGACCGGCTCTTCCCGGCCCGCGTGGCCTTCATCGACCCCGTGCTGGACCCCAAGTCCCGCACGGTCCGCGTGCGCCTCGAAGTCGCGAACGCCAAGGGGGAGCTGAAGCCGGACATGTTCGGCGACGCGGTGCTGAAGACCGGGGCCCGGAAGGGCCTGCTGGCGCCCCTCGACGCCGTGCTGGATTCAGGCACCCGCAAGGTGGTCTTCGTGGCCCTGGGGGACGGCAAGTTCGAGCCCCGGGAAGTGGAGACCGGCCCTGCCGCCGGCGAGCAGGTGGAGATCCGCCGGGGCCTGGAGGCCGGCGAGGAGGTCGTGAGCGGCGCGGCCTTCCTGGTGGACTCCGAGTCCCGGCTGCGGGCGGCCCTCGCCCAGATGGGCGCCAAGGCCGATGCCAAGGCCGCGCCTTCCACCCCTCAGCACAAGCACTAGGGGGCGGCCATGATCCAGCGCATCATCCGCTTTTCCGCCGAGAACCGCTTCCTGGTGCTGGCCGCCAGCATCCTGCTGCTGGCCCTGTCCTGGTGGTCCATGCGCCGCATCCCCCTGGACGCGCTGCCGGACCTCAGCGACACCCAGGTCATCGTCTATTCCAAGTGGGACCGCAGTCCCGACCTGGTGGAGGACCAGGTCACGTACCCCATCGTCACCAGCCTGCTGGGGGCGCCCAAGGTGAAGGCCGTGCGCGGCCTGTCGGACTTCGGCTTCTCGTACGTCTACGTGATCTTCGAGGACGGCACGGACATCTACTGGGCCCGCAGCCGCGTCCTCGAGTACCTCAGCAAGATCACGGCGAACCTGCCCCAGGGCGTGAAGACCGAGCTGGGGCCGGACGCCACCTCGGTGGGCTGGGTCTACCAGTACGCCCTGGTGGACCGCAGCGGCAAGCATCGCAGCGACGAGCTGCGGAGCCACCAGGACTGGTTCCTCCGCTACGCGCTCCAGAGCGTGCCCGGCGTGGCGGAAGTGGCCACCGTGGGCGGCCAGGCCCGGCAGTTCCAGGTGGAGGTGAACCCCAACCGGCTGGCCGCGGCCAAGGTCTCCATGGACGCCGTCATCGGCGCGGTGAAGGCCGCGAACAACGAGGCCGGAGGCCGCCTGGTGGAGGCCGCGGGCCGCGAGTACATGGTGCGCGGCCGGGGCTACGTGAAGGTCCCGAAAGACCTGGAGGAGGCCGTGCTCAAGGCCGAGAACGGCACCCCCGTGCGCCTGGGGGACGTGGCCACCGTGACCCTGGGGCCCGAGATGCGCCGCGGCCTGGCGGACTTGGACGGGCAGGGCGACGCCGTGGGCGGCATCGTCATCATGCGCCAGGGCGAGAACGCCCTGAACGTCATCAAGGCCGTGAAGGAGAAGCTGAAGGACCTGAAGGCGTCCATGCCCGAAGGCGTGGAGGTGGTCGCCACCTATGACCGCTCGGAGCTCATCGAGAAGGCCATCAGCACCGTGTCCTGGAAGCTCATCGAGGAGATGCTCATCGTCTCCCTCGTGATCCTGGTCTTCCTCTGGCACATCCCGTCCGCCATCGTGCCCATCGTCACCATCCCCGTGAGCGTGGCCCTGGCCTTCATCCCCATGCAGGCGGCGGGCCTCAACGTGAACCTCATGTCCCTGGCGGGCATCGCCATCTCCATCGGCGTGCTGGTGGACGGCGCCATCGTGGAGGTGGAGAACGCCTACAAGAAGCTGGAGGAGTGGAACAGCGCCGGACGGCCCGGCGACTTCCACAAAGTGCGGCTGGAGGCCCTGCTCGAAGTGGGCCCCTCGGTGTTCTTCAGCCTGCTGGTGGTGGCCGTGGCCTTCATGCCCGTGTTCACCCTGGTGGACCAGGAGGGCCGCCTCTTCAAGCCCCTGGCCTATTCCAAGAACCTGGCCATGGCCATCGCGGCCCTGCTGGCCATCACCCTGGATCCCGCCCTGCGCATGATGTTCGCGCGGATGGACCCCTTCACCTTCAAGCCGAAGTGGCTGGCGAAGCTGGGCACCCACGCCCTGGTGGGGACGTACTACCCGGAGGAGAAGCACCCCATCTCCGTGTTCCTCCACCGCATCTACGAGCCGCCCTGCCGCTTCGTGCTGAAGCACGCCAAGGCCACCATCGCCGTGGCGTTCCTGCTGGTGCTGGCCACCATCCCCGTGTTCATGAAGCTGGGCAGCGAGTTCATGCCGCCCCTCAACGAGGGCACGCTGCTCTA
>JAMPXL010000280.1 GCA_023701165.1 Geothrix sp.
CGCATCCTGGCGGTGGACGACGAGGCGGTGGTGCTCGACTCCTTCCGCCGGATCCTGGTGCTCGAGGGCTTCAGCGTGGACACCGTCGAGCACGGCGCCGAAGCCCTGGGCCTCATCCAGCGGCACGACTACGACTTCCTCTTCACCGACCTGAAGATGCCGGACATGGACGGCGTGGAGGTCGTGCGGGGGGCCAGGCACCTGCGTCCCGACGTGGACGTGGTGGTGATCACGGGCTACGGCAGCATCGAGACCGCGGTGCAGACCCTCCAGCACGGCGCCTGCGAATACATCCAGAAGCCCTTCACCGCCGACGAGCTGGGCGAGTTTGCCCGGAAACTCCTCATCAAGCGCCAGGCGCGCATCGAAGCCCAGCGGCGGCCCAACGTCCGCGTGGTGGCGCCGGAGATGGCCGAGGTGGTGTCCGCCAGCGAGTTCTGCGTGCCCGGCGGCGCGTTCATCTCCGCGGGCCACGCCTGGGTGCGGATCGAGCCGGAAGGCCAGGTCCGCGTGGGCATCGACGATTTCGTGCGCAAGGCCCTCGGCGCCGTGAAGGGCGTGACGCTGCCGGAGCGCGGGAAGAGCTTCCGCCAGGGCGAGACGCTGTTCACCCTGAAGGGCGCGGCTGGCGTGGTGCATGTGGCCGCGCCGCTCAGCGGACGCATCGAGCACGACAACGCCGGCCTGCTGACGGATCCGGGCGAGCTGATGCACAGCCCCTATGACCGGGGCTGGGTCTGCCTGATGACGCCGAGCGATCTCGCGGGCGAACTGCCGGCCCTGAAGATCGGCCAGCCCGTCATCGACTGGTACCAGGACGAGATCACCCGGCTGCGGTCCACGGATGCTCCCCAGGCCGCGGGCACGGACACGGTGGACTGGTCCGCCTTTGAGCGGCAGTTCCTGGGCCAGAACGACCACGCCAGGGCCTGAGGGCCCGGACGCCAAAGAGAGCTTCGGGGCTCAGGCCTCGAAGCTCTCTCCGGCGTGGTAGCTGGAGCGCACCAGCGGCGCGGATTCCACCCGCTGGAAGCCCATCTCCAGGCCCTTCCGCCGGTACAGGTCGAACTCGGCGGGCTCCACGTAGCGGTGCAGGGGCAGGTGCAGCTCCGAAGGCGGCAGGTACTGGCCGAGGGTGGCGATGTCCACGCGGTTTTTCCGCCAGTCGGCCATCAGCTCCAGCACCTGCTCCGGGGTTTCGCCCAGGCCCACCATGATGCCGCTCTTCACGCGCATGGCGGGGGCGTGGAGATCCCGCCACTGGGCCGTGCGGCGCAGGACCTCGAGGCTCTGGGCATAGTCCGCGTCCGGCCGCACCCGCTTGTAGAGGTGGGGCACGGTCTCGACGTTGTGGTTCAGCACCTGGGGCCGGGCCTCCAGCACCGCGAGCAGCGCCGCCTCGCTGCCCCGGAAATCCGGGATGAGCACCTCGATGCCGCAGCGGGGCGACAGGGTCCGGATCCACTGGATGGTGGCGGCGAAATGGGCCGAGCCGCCGTCTGGCAGGTCGTCGCGGTTCACGGAGGTGACCACGGCGAATTTCAGGGCCAGCCGGGCCACGGCCTCGGCCACGCGCTGGGGTTCGCCGGGATCCAGCTCCCCGGGGCGCCCCTTGCCCACGTTGCAGAAGCCGCAGTGGCGGGTGCAGACGTCGCCCATGAGCATGAAGGTGGCGGTGCGGTGGACTCCCCAGCATTCGTGCAGGTTCGGGCAGCGGGCCTCCTCGCAGACCGTCACCAGCCGCTGCTCGCGCATGAGGCTCTCGACCTCCGCCATCACCTCCGGCGCCGGTACGCGGATCTTCAGCCAGTCGGGACGGGGGCCGGGGAGGACGGGAGGACGGGCCATAGCCCTTCATTGTGGGGCCCCGGGTCCAGGACCCGTCCTCGGTTTTTCTGCCGGGAGTGTCTGGGGCCAAGGAGGTTGAGATTTAAGAGCTTTGAATCACACATATAAATTATTTTTTCCTACTTGCGTTGCTGAATGACGGGGTTTAGGCTTCACGAACGGATTATTAAAACCCGCACAGGAGGCCACTGCCATGACCCATCCACTCATCCGAACCATCCATCGGATCGGCATCAGGTCCCTGATGCTGCTCTCCTTCCTCTTCCTGCTGGGAACGGGCGCCGCCCAGGCGCAGACGGTCCCCTGCGGCACCACGACCTGGGATCTGACCGCGGGCCAGACCACCAACGTGGGGTCGGTCACGGTCAGCAACGACCTCGACAACCTGTACGTGACCTACACCCTGACCCACCCCACCGCGACCTTCGGCACCCTGCACCTCTGGGTGGGGAACGACCTCCTCTCCCTGCCGAAGGCCGGAAACGGCGCCCCCATCCCCGGGCAGTTCCCCTACCATCACGATGCGGCGGGGGCCACCTCCTACACCTTCACGGTCCCCTTCACGGATCTGCTCATCCAGGACGCCAATGGCGCCTGCGGCACGCCCCTGTATGTCGTGACCCATGCCGAGGTCGACATGGATGGCCTGCCGGGCGGCGATCATGAGACGGCCTTCGGCGGGCCCACGGCCGGCAGCGGCCCCCGCTGGTGGTTCTACGGGATCTACACGGTCTGCTGCGACTTCGGGCCCCCGCCTGTCGAAGCCTGCGCCACGGCCTACGGCAAGGGCGGCTACGTCTTCACCACGGACCGGAAGAGCAACCCCGAGAGCCTGCCTTCCCTCGCCTTGACCCGCAACCGCTGGGGCTGGGCCATCAAGCTCACGGGCATCGGAACCACCACCTATGACCTCTGGGCCGGCGCCGGCCTCAACAACACGGCCAATGGCGTGAAGGTGGGCACCGTGACGGTGGTCTGGGACGGGAGCGAGGCCACGGTGACCTACACCATCACCGCCTCGGGCTATCACCTCAAGGAGACCCACGTCTACGCAGGCGACAATGCCCCGGCCACCATCGCCCCGGGACAGTACGGCAACACCGGCTACCTCTTCGGGTATGAGTCCACCGCCAGCTACACGGTTCCGCTGGTGGATGCCAACGGCGGTGGTGTCTGGATCGTGGCCCACGCGGTGGTCTGCCGCTAGTTTTACAGTCCTTGCCTTGGAAACAGGCGCCTTTACCGGGCGCCTGTTTCCGTGATGGGCTGGCGTCCGAAGGCTGTAAAATCAACCCAAGTCCGACACCCCCCAGGA
>JAMPXL010000281.1 GCA_023701165.1 Geothrix sp.
ACCCTTCAGCAGCTTCATCGGCAGCCTGGTGAACGACGTGGGCACCAAGTCGCAGGCCTATGAGGTCCAGAGCGCCACCCAGCAGAACCTCGTGGCTGCGCTCCAGGCCCAGCGGGACCGCATCTCAGGTGTGGACCTGGATGAGGAGGCCGCCAATCTGATGACCCTGCAGCGCGGATACCAGGCCTCCGCCCGCTTCATCAGCGTGATCAACCAGCTCACGGATCAGCTGGTGAACCAGTTCGGCCGATAAGCTCTGGAACAGGTGGACCATGTCCCTACGAACCCCCAGCACCATCCATCAGCGCCAGGCCCTCCTGGACCTGGAACGGACCAAGTCGCGGCTCGCGCTGAACCAGGAACGCATCGCTTCCGGGAAGCGGGTCAACCGCCCCGGTGACGATCCCACGGGCGCGGCGCTCATCCTGGATTTCGGCCATTCCATCCAGGCGAACGAACAGTCCATCCGCCAGGCGGATTCCGCCCTATCCTTCCTGCGGTCCACGGAGGACATGGTCTCCACGGCCATCAATGACCTGACCCGCCTGCAGGAGCTGGCCCAGCAGGGAGCCACCTCCACCAATGGCCCTTCGGGCCGTGCGGCCCTTGCCAAGGAAGTGGACGCCCTCCGCACCAACCTGCTCGCGCTGGCCAACACGAAAGTGCAGGGGAAGTACCTGTTCGCCGGTGGCCAGACTCAGACGCAGCCCTTCAGCGACTCGGCGCCGCCGGCTGGGCCCATCACCTATGCCGGAGACAACCGCTCCATTGACCTCGATGTGACCACCGGCACCTCCGTATCCACCAATGTGCCCGGCAGCACGGCGTTCTACGGGCCTGGCGGCCAGGGCTCCTCCACGGACATCTTCCAGGCGGTCACGGACCTCCGCGACGGCCTGGCCGGCAACAACTCGGTCCTCATCCAGACCGCGGCCACGAACCTGAAGAGTGTGCTGGACAACCTGAACCAGGTGCAGACGGAGCTGGGCGGGCGCCAGTCCGGGCTTCTCGACCTGAAGGACACGCTGTCCGCCTTCAACGTGACCCTCCAGGGGCTGCAGAACGAGCGGCAGGATACGGACTACGCCCAGGCTGTCACCGATTTCAGCAGCGACCAGACCATCCAGTCCGCCACCCTCAGCACCCTGGCCAAGGCGGACCAGCAGAACCTCTTCGATTACCTGGGCTGAAGGGCGCTCAGCGGCAACCACCAGACCCGTTCGGGGCCGCCACATAGAAGCGCCCCGCTTTCTGGCCGGAAGCCATCTTCCCCGCCGGGACAGGGCAGCCCCGGGGGAGGCGCCAGGCGCTTCCATGCCTCGGGGAGGGTGACCACCTTCATTCGGCCCTCACCGGGCTTCCAGCAGTACAGGCGGTCCAGCCCGTTCCTGAGGTGGGCGTCCCAGGCTTCCCTGGATGGCTGGATGGGAAGCGCCGCGGGGGGCAGGCCGGGAAGCGCCGGCTCCGGGGCCGCGGAATCCGGAAGCGGTTCCGGCACCGGCGCCAAGGCTGGAAGGGCGGGGCGGGCCAGGCCGAACCACAGCTGCCCGTCTGGATCCTCGCCCAGCAGGCGGAGCAGGCCGGCATCCAGGCTCTCAGCATCAGGGAGCAGCGTGGCCAGGTTGCGGGGCGCTCCCTGGGCGCCGTGGGGCCCCAGGGGAATCAGAGTCCCCGGCTCAGGCTGCCACCAGCCGGTCTTGGCGTTCCCGGCGAGCTTGCCCAGGCCGCGGGCGAATCCGAGGGGCGACGAGACGGGCGCCGGTGCATGGGTCCACTCACCATTCCGCCAAGCCGACAATCCCGAGGCATGGGCCACCAGGAAGGAGCGGGATCCGGTGGGAAGCAGGCTGGAGATCGTTTCCAGGGCTGGATGAAGGTCCACGGTCGTGATCTGCGGGCCGGTTTTCCTGGCGTGTCCGGCCAGGTCCAGGATGTGGACTGCCGTCCCGGAGCCGTAGAGGAACACGCTGCGCCGGTCTGGAGCCAAAGCGAGGTGCTCCCCCGGGGCGCGGTGGGACCAGCGGATCAGCTGGGTTCGCAGGTCCCAGGCCAGAACCAGCGGTGGCGCAGCGGAGTCCCCGGCGCCGCGGTAGAGCAGGACCAGGGCTTCGCCGGGCGCGAGGGCTGCATCCACCAGTTCGGCGAACTGGAAGAAGGGATCCGGGGCGCCCGCGGGAGGCGGAAGCACGAAGGCGGGTCCTGGCTCCCCCTGGAGGAAGATGGCCACCTGCTGCCGGCCGGTCTGGGTCAGGATCTGGGCCACCCCCGCCCCGCCCGGAAGGGGGGCGGTCCACCGGAGGTTCCGGAGGGGGGCAGGAGGGGGCTGGAGCTCGATGTATCGGCCCGCCCCGACGGCTCCGACGCGAAAGGGCTGCACCGCTTCTTCCTGGGGCGGGGCGCCTGGTGTGCGGCGGGTGAGCCACCAGGCGCTGGCGCCGAGGGAAAGGGTCAGGATTGCGGCGCCCAGCACGGCGATGGGTCGGGTCATGGCAGCCCTCCGGCGACGTTCAGGTGCCGCTCCAATGACGCCAGGGCCCGCTCCCGGTGGGCGAGGCCCTTGGCCGATTTCACGGCCCGGGTCCCTCCGGCCCGCTTGAGTCCCCGCACATCCAGGAGGTTTTCAGAGAGCGGCGGCAACAGGCCCAGCATGGCGTTGGTCGGACAGAAATCCGCGCTGGAGGCATGGGCGAGGTAGTGGAGAAGGCTGCCCAGGACGGTGTCGGCCGGGAAGGGCAGGGACGGCAGGCCGCCAATGGCGCGGTCCACGGCAAATGCGGCAGCAAGCCCCCCCGCGGCGGATTCCAGGTAGCCCTCCACGCCGGAAAGCTGGCCCGCGATCCAGAGGTTCGGAAAGGATTTGACAGCGAGTGTCGCATCGATTGTCCGGGGCGCATGGATGTAGGTGTTGCGGTGGATGCTTCCGAAGCGCGCGAATTCAGCCGCAGCGAGGCCGGGGATCAACCGGAAGACCTCCTTCTGGGCCCCCCACTTCAAGCGGGTCTGGAAGCCCACCAGATTGAAGTGCTCTCCGGCGAGGGTGTCCTGGCGGAGCTGGACCACGGCATGCGGCCAGCGTCCGGTGCGGGGATCGTCCAGGCCCACGGGCTTCATGGGGCCGTGGCGGAGCGTTTCGC
>JAMPXL010000282.1 GCA_023701165.1 Geothrix sp.
AGCCTTTCGGAGAACACCATGCTCGCAGCGGACATCCAGGCCCAGCTGAAGACCCACCTCGAGAAGCTCGTCCATCCCATCGACCTGGTGGCCTCCCTCGACGGCAGCGCGAAGTCGCGGGAACTCCAGGCGCTGCTGGAGGCTGTCGCGGCGCTCTCGGACAAGGTGAGCCTCCGCACCGATGGCCGGGGTTCCCGCCGCCCGTCGTTCGGCATCAGCCGCGCCGGAGAGGCTCCCCGCGTGCATTTCGCCGGCATCCCGATGGGCCATGAGTTCACCTCGCTGGTGCTCGCGCTCCTGCAGGTGAGCGGCCATCCGCCCAGGCTCGATGCGCAGGTGGCCGAGCAGATCCGCGCCCTCGCCGGGGACTTCCGCTTCGAGGTCTTCGTCTCGCTCTCCTGCCACAACTGCCCGGACGTGGTGCAGGCGCTCAATGCCATGGCGGCCCTCAACCCGGCCTTCGAAGCGGTGATGATCGACGGGGCCCTGTTCCAGGACGAGGTCGAGGAACGCCAGATCATGGGCGTGCCGGCGGTCTTCCTGAATGGCGAGCCCTTCGGCCAGGGCCGGGCCAGCGTGGAGGAGATCCTCGCCAAGCTGGACACCGGCGCGGCGGCACGGGAGACGGGGCGGATCGCCCAGAAGGAGGCCTTCGACGTGCTGGTGGTCGGCGGCGGCCCCGCGGGTTCTGCGGCGGCCATCTATGCGGCCCGGAAGGGCATCCGCACGGGTGTGGTGGCCGAGCGCTTCGGTGGGCAGGTGCTGGACACCCTGGGCATCGAGAACTTCATCTCGGTGAAGGAGACCGAGGGCCCCAAGCTGGCCAGGGCCCTGGAGCAGCATGTCCGCGGCTATGACGTGGACATCATCAACCTGCAGAGGGCCGAAGCTCTGGTGCCCGGGCTGGAGGGCGGCCTGGTCGGGGTGCGCCTGGCCAGCGGCGCCGTGCTCAAGAGCAGGACCGTGATCCTGGCCACCGGCGCCCGGTGGCGCGAGATGAACGTGCCGGGGGAACAGCAGTACCGGACCAAGGGCGTCGCCTACTGTCCCCACTGCGACGGGCCGCTCTTCAAGGGCAAGCGCGTCGCCGTCATCGGCGGGGGGAATTCCGGCGTGGAGGCCGCCATCGACCTGGCCGGCGTGGCCGCCCATGTCACCCTGCTGGAGTTCGACCAGGCGCTCCGCGCCGATGCGGTGCTCCAGAGGAAGCTCCACAGCCTGCCCAATGTGGCCGTGATCATGTCGGCGCAGACCACGGAGGTCCTGGGCGACGGGCAGAAAGTGGAGGGGCTCGCCTACCGGGACCGCATCAGCGGCGAGGTCCGCAGGCTGGAGCTGGAGGGCATCTTCGTCCAGATCGGCCTGCTGCCGAACACCGACTGGCTCCAAGGCGTGGTGGCCCTGTCGGCCCGGGGCGAGATCGAAGTCGATGCCCGCGGCCAGACCTCCGTCCCAGGTGTCTTCGCCGCCGGGGACGCCACCACGGTGCCCTTCAAGCAGATCATCATCGCCATGGGCGAGGGGGCCAAGGCCAGCCTGGGCGCCTTCGACCAACTGATCCGGATGTCTGCGGCAGGCTAGCCTAGTCCAGGTAGAACCCCACGCCCTGCCAGACCTTGAAGCGGGTCTTCCCGTCCTGGGAGGTGGCGGGATCGAAGACGATTTTCTTGGCGGCCTCCACGCACGCCTCCCCGGCCTCCTTCACGTCCGGGCCCTCGCCCGGGAGGCCCTGGATCAGGCGGGAGGCGACGACCTCGCCCTTTTCATTCACGAGGACGTTCACCACCACCACGCCCCGCGGCCGGCCGGAGAACAGCCCCGAGGACTTCAGCCGCGGCACCACGCGGTTGAGGTTGATGGGGCGGGCGGGCTGGATGTCCTCGGCCAGGACCACCAGGTCGCCTTCGGTGGGGGAGGCGCTCACCTTGGTCCGGAGGCCCTCGTTTTCCGCCTTGAGCTTCGCCGCTTCGGCCCTGGCATCCGCGGCGTCCTGCTTGGCGGCCTGGAATTCCTTGAGGAGGGCATCGCCGCCGCCCTGGTTCTCCTGGAGGATGGCGCGGACCTGGTCCGTCTCCTTGCGCGCGGCCTCGGCCTCGGCGCGGGCCAGGTCGCGGGCCTTGTGGGCGGCGGCCAGTTCCTGCTGCAGGTCCTCGGTGGCCGCGAGCCGCTGCTTGAGGCCATCCCGCTCCTCCGTGAGCCGCCGGACCTGGACCTCAAGCTGGGCGGCCGTGGGCTTCTTCGCCGCGGCAAGGGGCAGGGCGATCAACAGCAGGGCGATGGCGATGCGCATGGCGCCTCCGGATGAGGGAGGGATCAGCGCAAGTCAACCGGCTGGTCGCTCCCATGGGCAGGTTTCGAGGCCTTGAGAATCCCACGCTTGATGAGCTTGGAGAAGATGGCGAGGCATTCGTCCTGCTCGAAGGGGGCGATGGAGAGGATGTCACGGATGGTCCACAAGCCGTTGACCCGGCTGGCGAGGAAGGCTTCGTTGGGGCCGAGGTTCGTGTTCATCAGCTCATCCAGGCCCACCACCAGCTCGGGCACCAGGTCCTGGTCCAGCTTCTTTTCTTCCAGCAGGTCCTGGACCACGGCCATCATCTTGCTGGCGTCCACGTGCCGCGGCTGGTCCTTGAGGATGCGCCGGAGTTCCTCCTGGGCTTCCTGCAGCTTCTGCTTCTCCACCAGGGCCCTGGCCCGCTGCAGCTGGAGGCTGGGGTTCTCCCCGAGGTTGCCGCCGGAATCGATGATGCGCACCAGGCCCTTCTCGTGGAGGTCGAAGAGCAGCTTGTTGATCTTGAACTCGGGCATGCGGATGTCGAGCACGAGCTGGTCCACCCGCTTCTGGCCGTCGAGGCGCGCCAGGATGTCGGCATCCTCGGGCGCCAGGGGAAGGCGCTCGGCGATGGCTTCGGGGATGGCCGCCAGCACGGCGTCGCCACCCTTGATGATCCTCCGGATGCGCTTCCAGTCGTCCAGCCGGCGGGCGCCCTCCAGCACGATGCCGGTGACGTCGAGGCTGAGCAGCATGGATTTCTGGTGGGAGCCGGCGCCGTCATGGAACTCGAAACTGCCCACATTCCACAGGAAGGTGTCGTAGATGCTCTCCTCGACCTTCAGCTGCACGATGCGCCGG
>JAMPXL010000283.1 GCA_023701165.1 Geothrix sp.
GACGGGCACGAAGTCCGGAACCGGGGACTGGATCCTGAAGACGGCCACGGTGCCCGATGCGGCCATCAACTACGTGGTGCCCTTCCTCACGTGCGGGTTCCTGGAGAACGGCCGGTTCTGGGTGCTCCACAATGTTGTGCTCCATCCCGCCCTGGCGGAATCCGAGTTCTGTTTCGAACTGCTGGAAGAGTCCGCCGCGCTATGACCGGACGCGCCGTCATTTTTTTGACTTGACCCCTACCGTCCTGCATCTAGGCTGGTTCCATCCAAGGAGCCCATGACTCAGCTGCCCCGCCTTCACTGGTCCACCCTCGGGGATGACACCGGGGGGCTGGAGCATCGGTGGGCGGCCCTGTGGGATGTGACCGTGGACCGGGGTGCCTCGCCGGCCCTGGCGCCGCGGGATGTGGATCTGTGGGTCATCAGCGCCAAGGGCGCCTGGCCGCCGCCGGAGCTGAACCGCATGATGGCCGAAGTGGCGGCCCTGCCCATTCTGCTGGGCCTCAAGCCCGAGTCGGCGCCCATGGATCCCAAGGCCCTGTCGGAATGGGGTTCCCTGGGCAGCGTGCGCTGGGGCGTGCTGGGCCCCGAGCCGCCCATGCCGGGCCTGCGCCCCCGCTCGGGCACCACCACCCAGCTGAGCGCCTCCCAGGCCCTGGCCTTCGGCCTGGTGGGCACCAGCGTGGCCATGCAGGACGTGCTGGCCCGGGCCCGCAGCGCCGCCGCCACCCGCGCCACGGTGCTGCTGCTGGGGGAGAGCGGCACGGGCAAGGAGGTCATCGCCCGCGCGGTCCATCGCATGAGCGCCGACGCGGGGCAGCCCTTCGTGGCCGTCCACTGCGGGGCCATCCCGGAGAACCTGCTGGAATCCGAGCTCTTCGGCTACAACAAGGGCGCCTTCACGGACGCCCGCAAGGACACGCCGGGCAAGTTCCGCGAGGCCCATGGCGGCACCATCTTCCTGGACGAGGTGGGCACCATGCCCCTGGGCGCCCAGGTGCGCCTGCTGCGGGTGCTGCAGGAGCGCGAGGTGCAGCCCCTGGGCGGCGGCGCCCCCGTGAAGGTGGACGTGCGCGTGGTGACGGCCTCCAACGTGGATCTGTGGAAGAAGGTGCAGGACGGGAGTTTCCGCGAGGACCTGTTCTACCGCCTGGAAGTGGTGCCCATCACCATCCCGCCCCTGCGGGCGCGGCCCGAGGAGATCCCCTTCCTGGCCCAGCACTTCCTCAACCGCAAGGCCCGCGAGCACGGCCTCTACCCCAAGGCCCTGCATCCCTCGGTGGACCCCCTGCTCATGGCCCTGCCCTGGCCCGGCAACGTGCGCCAGCTGGAGAACGCCATCGAGCGTGCCATCGTGCTGTCGGGCACGCGGCCCGTGCTCACGCGGGAGGACTTTGCCTTCCTCGCGGAGCGCATGACTGAAGCGCCCGCGGCCGAAGGGGGGACGAAGGTGGATTTCACGCCCCTGCCTGTCAGCGCCTTCTCTCCCGCGCCCTCCGCCGCCTTCGGCATGGACCTGCCCGCCGAGGGCTTGGACCTGAACCAGGTGGTGTCGGACATGGAGAAGACGCTCATGCTGCAGAGCCTGGCCATCACCCGCGGCAACAAGAAGCGGGCCGCCGACCTGCTGGGCCTCAAGCGCACCACCTTCCTGGAAAAGATGAAGCGCCTCGATCTGGAGGACGCCCCAGAGGTGGAGGCCGAGTAGCGCCTGTTAATCTGGCGGGATGACGAACGCGACGCATCTGAGGTGGAAGCTGGAGGTCCCCGACTCCCAGGAAGAGGCGCTGTGCGCCTGGCTGGAGGAGGGGGGAAGCTCCGCTTTCTACCGCGAGGCGGACCCGCCCCGGGCCTGCTTCGCCTACTTCCCGCCGGACCAGGCGCCCCCGGAGACCGGCGGCCTGGCGGCCTTTCCCGGCGTGCGCCTGATCGAGGCCGAGGCCTTCGGGGACGAGGACTGGCTGGCCAAGAGCCGAGAGGGCTTCGGGGCCTTCGAGGTGGGCTCCAGCTTCCACGTCCGGCCCCTCTGGGACGAAAGGCCGGGCCCTGTGGACCGCATGGATCTGGTGGTGAATCCGGGCCTGGCCTTCGGCACCGGCGGCCACGAGACCACGCGCCTCTGCATGGAGCTGCTGGAGGAGCTGGCCGCCACCAGCCGACTGAAGGGCCCCGTTCTCGACATCGGCGCGGGCACGGGCATCCTCTCCCTGGCGGCCTTCCTGCTGGGCGGACGGGGCCTCACGGCCTTCGACATCGATCCCGACTGCGGGCCCGCCATGACCGAGCTCATGGAGCTGAACGCCCACCTGCTGAAGGGCGCCAGGCCGTACGACAGCTTCGTGGGCACCCTGGACCATCCGAAGGTGCAGGGCCCCTATGCGGGCCTGCTGGCCAACATCCTGCTGGAGACCATCCAGGAGCTGCTGCCCCGCATGGCCGAAGTGGCCGCGCCCGGCGGCTGGCTCGTGGCCAGCGGCATCCTGGCCGAGCGCACGGACGAGGCCCTGGTGAGCCTGGCCACCCACGGCTTCCGGCCCTAGAAGGTGCTGAAGGAAGGCGAGTGGATCGCCGTGCTGGCCGTTCGAGAACCCGGGAATTAAAAGCGGAACACAGAGGACGCAGAGTGGCACAGAGGACACAGAGAAAAAAAATGAGACATCCGGGGCAGGAGGCAACCCTTTTTCCTCTGCGTCCCCTGTGGGTTTCCGTGTCCTCCGTGTTCCTCTTTTGTCGTTTCGACCGGAAAGTCGCATGAGCCGCGCGGACCGGCCCATCGGGGTCTTCGATTCGGGCATCGGCGGGCTCACGGTCATCCACGCCCTGCGCCAGATGCTGCCCCAGGAGGAGCTGGTCTACCTGGGCGACACGGCGCGGCTGCCCTACGGCACCAAGAGCCATCACACCATCGAGCGCTACACCCTGCAGATGGGGGAGCTGCTCCAGCGCCACGATCCCAAGCTCATCGTCATCGCCTGCAACACCGCCAGCGCCCATGGCCTGCCGGCCCTCCAGGCCGTGAGCCCCTGCCCGGTGATCGGCGTCATCGAGCCCGGCGCCGAGGCCGCGGCGGAGCATGCGGGCCCCGTGGGCATCATCGGGACCCTGGCCACCGTGGGCAGCGCGGC
>JAMPXL010000284.1 GCA_023701165.1 Geothrix sp.
CAGGCCCTCGGGCACGCCATAGCTGCCGTCAGATGGGAAGGCCATGCTGGTCCAGTCGCCCTCGGGGGTGCCCAGGGCCCAGCTCTTCATGTGGTCGATGGCGGCGTTGGCGGCGCTGGCGGCGCTGCTGAGGCCGCGGGCCTCGATGATGGCGGCGCCGCGCTTGGCCACGGTGGGGATGTAGGTGGTCTCGTACCAGGCGTGGTCATTGACCAGGTCGTAGGCGTTCTTGCCGTCCACGGTGGCGTGGTAGAGGTCGGGGAACTGGGTGACGCTGTGGTTGCCCCAGATGGTCATCTGCTTGATGGCCGTGACGGGCTTGCCGGTCTTCTCGGCCAGCTGGGAGATGGCGCGGTTGTGGTCCAGCCGCACCATGGCGTGGAACTGGCTGGGCTTGAGCTTGGGGGCGTTGGACAGCGCGATGAAGGCGTTCGTGTTGGCGGGGTTGCCCACCACCAGCACCTTCACGTTGCGGCTGGCCACTTCGCTCAGGGCGTGGCCCTGGGGCTTGAAGATGCCGCCGTTGGCGTTCAGCAGGTCGGCGCGCTCCATGCCGGCCTTGCGCGGCAGGGCGCCCACCAGCAGCGCGTAGTCCGCGTCCTTGAAGGCCACCATGGGATCGTCGGAGGTGACGACGCCCGCGAGCAGGGGGAAGGCGCAGTCGTTGAGCTCCATGACGACGCCCTGCAGCGCCTTCAGGGCGGGGGTGATCTCCAGCAGCTGGAGGATCACGGGCTGGTCGTTGCCGAGCATCGCGCCGCTGGCGATGCGGAAGAGCAGGCTGTATCCGATCTGACCGGCAGCGCCGGTGACGGCCACGCGAACGGGGGGCTTCATGCTGGATCCTCCTGGGAGATTGGGGCCCATTCTATACCGCGGGGCTCCACTGAAACCCGGCGGGTCGGGAATCCGTGACGCAGGTCCCCGCTTCCGGTCATCCATCTGGAAAGTTCCGGGCGCCCCAGGCCGATAGAGGCGGCATCGAGCGATCCATGCGCGTCCCCCTTCTGAGCCACTTCCGAATCCTCCTCCTGGCGGGCCTCGGGCTGGCCCTGTCCGCCTCGGGCATCCCCCAGTCCGGGCGCATGGTCTTCCGGAGCTACGGCCCCTCCGAAGGGCTCGAGCACATCAGCCTCACCACCCTGTCCCAGGACGCCGCGGGCTTCCTGTGGGTGGGCACCGAAGGCGGCGCCTACCGCTTCGACGGCACGGGCTTCCGGCTCTGGAGCCTCCCGGAGGGCCTGCCCTCCGCCTGGGTCCGCGCCTTCGGCGCCGCGCCGGACGGCCGCCTGTGGATCGGCACCCGCGGAGGCCTCTGCTACCTGCAGGACGGGAAAGTCCAGACCCTGGGCCCCGGCGATCCGCTGGCCGCCGCCCAGATCCACCAGATCCTCCTGGATGCCCAGGGCCAGGTGTGGGTCGCGGCCGAATCCGGGCTGTTCTGCGGCCGGGCCGGAGCCCCCTTCCGCCTGGCCGAAGGCTGGCCGGGGGGCCCCGCCTATGCGTTGACCCAGGCGGGCCCGGACCTCTGGGTGGGCGGAGCTTCCGTGCTGCGCCGCCGTGACGGCGTGGGCGCCTGGCGGACCTGGACCGTCCGCGACGGCGTGCCCGCAGAACCCGTCAAAGCGCTCCTGGTGACCCCCTCCGGCATGCTCTGGGCCCGGACGCCGGGCCACCTGCGCCGGCTCGCGCCCGGCGCCGGGCGGCGGGGCCCGCCTCCGCGGGGCCTGCCGCCCCTGGGCGTGGCCGTCTACGAGGAATCCCTCTGCCCCGACGGGAACGGCGGCCTGTTCGTCCCCACCGCCAAGGGGCTCCTCCAGCTTCCCTCCGGGGGTCCCTGGCGGCTCCTGGACGAAAGCCGCGGCCTGCCCTCGGGCTGGGCCAACCAGACCTTCATCGACCGCTCGGGCAACCTCTGGGTGGCCAGCCTGGGACTCCACCGCCTCCAGGGCAAGGGCGCCTGGGAGAACATCACGCAGCTGGACGGCCTGCCGGCGGACAGCATCTGGGGCCTGCTCCGGGACCGGGCCGGCGTGCTCTGGGCCGGCACCAGCGGCGGCCTGGCGCGCCTGGGCGCCAAGGGCCCCGAGGCCTTCCCCGCCGCGGCGGGACTGGTCCTCTACACCCTGAAAGAGGGGCCCGACGGCGCCATCTGGGGGGCCGGCGAACACCCCTTCCTGCTCCGCATCAGTCCGGACCGCTCCCGGACCACCCGCATCCCCCTGCCGCCCTCCCCGGGCCTGGCCATCGCGATCTCGCTGGCCTTCGACCGCAGCGGCGCCCTGTGGGTGGGCACCGCCCACGACGGCCTGTGGCGCTTGACGGACCCCGGGGGCCGGGCCCGGTTCCAACGGGGGGAACCCCCCGGCACCAAGGCGCTGACGGCCATCACGGCCCTGCACGAAGACGCCCGGGGCCGCCTCTGGGCCGCCACGGGCGAAGGCCTGGCCTGTCTGGACCAGGGCCGCTGGCGCCTCTGGGGCCGGGAGGCGGGCTTCCGCCCCGCGCCCCTTTCGGCCCTGGCCGTCCTGCCCGATGGGACCGCCTGGGTGGCCTACCGGGAGCCCATGGGCCTCACCCAGGTGGATCTGCGGGGAGAGGCGCCCCGCGTGATGCGCCAGTGGACGCGCCAGGATGGCCTCGCCAGCGACTCGGTCTACAGCCTCGCGGTGGATCCGGGGGGGCGCCTCTGGGTGGGCGGACCCCGCGGAGTGCAGCGCCTGGACGGCACCGGCCACCGCCTCTTCCGGCGCGAGGACGGTCTGGCCAGCACGGACTGCAATCCCTATTCCACCTGGGTGGATCCGGATGGCGGCATCTGGTTCGGATCCACGGGCGGCCTCCTCCACCACCACCCCGAGCCGGAAGGCCCGGCCCAGAGCCCGCCCGGGGCCCTCTTCGTCACTTTCCGGCTGGGCGCGCGCCACTGGGAGCGTCCCTTCCTGGCATCCGAGGATCTGGGCGATGTCCGCTACGGGGACCGCACCCTGGCCGCCCACTTCACCTCGCTGGCCTTCGAACACGAGGGGCGGCTCCGGTTCCAGGCCCGCCTGGCCGGCCTGGATGAGGACTGGGTGGACCTTCCCACCCGGGATCTCAAGATCGGAAGAGCATACGTCTGA
>JAMPXL010000285.1 GCA_023701165.1 Geothrix sp.
CGCGCGATGTTGGGGCGCAGGGGTTCGGCGGCCACCGAAGCCTGGGTCAAGCCCAACGAAGAACGTGCCTTTCCCCTGGCCGAGCGGAAGAGCGGCACCACGTTCGGATTTACCGATGTGGACGGGAAGCTGACCACCCTGGATGCCTTGAAAGGGAAGGTCGTCGTGGTGGCGTTCTTCTCGACGGCCTGCGAACCCTCCATGCGGATGCTGGTGGAAATCGCCCAGCTTCAGCCCAAGGGCCCGCAGTATGGGTTCGAACTGCTCCCCATGCACCTGGAGTCCTGGGTGAACATCGGCCAGATGACCCGCCGGTGGGCCGAGGTGAAGCAGGTGCGATTCTTCCGGGCCGGGCTCGCCTCGAACGGTCCCCTTCAGCTGGGTCCGGAACTGAGCGCCCTCCCGACAGTCTACGTCCTGGACCGGGAGGGCCGTGTGGCCCATGCCTATGTGGGGTTTGCAGAGAACCGCCTGTCCGCGGTGCTGAGGCGGTACCTCGCCGAAAAGCCGGCCGCACCTGCTCCGGCACCCAAGCCAGCGGGGGAGTGATCCGATCTGGCACGGAAAAGGGGCCCGCGTTCGCAGGCCCCTTTCTGAATTCGCGTAGCGAATTCAGCACATGTTACTTCCCAAAAAAGGTCTCCAGCGTCTTCTCCAGGTTCTCGCCCCGCAGCTGGCCCCCGCTGGCCACGATGGTGCCGTCGGGTCCGAGGAGCAGGGGCTTGGGGATGCCCTTCACGCCGTAGGCGTCGGCCACCGGGCTCTGGAATCCACCTTCGATGAAGGCATGCTTCCAGGGCATGGGCGTGGCGGCCTGCTGGCGGTAGGGGGCGATGTGCTCGACCTTGCGGTCGAAGGAGAGGGAGAGGATCTCGAAGGGCTTCGTCCTGAAGCGGGCCCATGCGGCATGCATGACCGGCATCTCCGCGCGGCAGGGCGGGCACCAGGTGGCCCAGAAGTCGATGAGCACGTACTTGCCCTTGAAGGTATCCAGGCTGTAGACGGTCTTGGGATCGCCCAGGGCCGCCAAACTGAAGGCCGGGGCGGGGCGGCCCAGGCCGGTCTTCAGCTCGCCTTCGAGGATGCCCTGGGCCTGCTTGGCTTCCCGGCTGCCGGCGAAATCCTGCTGGAGGGTGTCGTAGGCCGGCTTCCAGGTGGCCTCGTCCTTGGCGTCCAGGCGCTCCCAGAAGTGCTCGAAGAGCAGTGCGCGCCGCAGATCCGCGTCCGCGTGCTTCGCGCGGGCCTCGGCCACGTAGGCGCTCCAGCCCTTGGGATCGGCCTCGGCGCGGGCCGTGAGCAGGCCGGGGCTCAGGCTCCAGGCAGGAGAGGCGGCCGGCACCTCCTTCTGGATCTGGGCGAGGAAGGCGGCGGAAGGTTCGGCCTTGGCCAGCTGGAGGTGGAAGAGCTTGCTGACGAGGAGGGCCTGGCGGAGGCCGCCCTCCTGTTCAACGGCGAGGCGGGCATCCAGGTCCACCAGTTCCTTCGCGCAGTCGCCGCGGAAGTCCTTGGTGTTGCCGCCGGCCTTCATGAAGGCGGCCCGGGCTTCCATCACGGACTTGGCCTTGGCCTTGGCGGCCTCGAGCACGGCCCGGGCCTCGTTCGCCGGGGCGGGGGCCTGCAGCGCGGGCAGGGCCGTCATCAGGCAGATCATGGGCAGGGGCATGGATCCTCCGACGGGCTGTTTGATCTCCCACACAGCATACCTCGGAAGGCGAGGTTCCTTTTGAAGAAGCCTCCTACAAGAGGTTCCGCACCAGGTCGAGGCCCGCTTCCGTCCGGCTGAGATACCAGGTGAGGGCCTGGCCATCCACGAGGCGCACCTCGGCTTCCGGAAACCGTGTCTGCAAGTCGGCCTGGTGGCGGCGGTTGAAGCGGTAGGGCTCCGTGGGGAGCAGGATCACCTCGGGGGCCAGGGCCGCCAGATCCGCATCGGACAACACGGGGTAGCGATCGGGGCCGATGGGCGTGAGGCCGCCTTGGCGCAGCAGATCGCCCAGGTAGGTGTCGGGCCCGGCGCTCATCCAGGGGTCCCGCCAGATGAGGGCCAGCGCCCGGGGTCCCTTGCGGCGGCGGCCCTTGAGGGAGGTCTCCAGGGCGGCGGCGCGGACCTCAGCGGCCCCGGAGGCGCCCAGCCGCTCGCCCAGGGTGCGCAGCGCCGCCACGCAATCCTTCACGGTGCGGATCTCCAGGGCCAGCCAGGGGATGCCCAGGGTTGTGAGGGCCTCGGCGGTCTCCCTGGGGTTTTCGTCCCGCTCGAGGATCACCAGGTCCGGCGCCAGGTCGCGGATGCGGGCCAGGTCGGGGTCCTTGGTGCCGCCCACGGCGGGCACGGTGTTGCGGATCCACCTGGGTTCGATGCAGTAGCGGGTGCGCCCCGCCAGCCGCGCGGCCAGCCCCCACTGGACCAGCAGCTCCGTCACGGAGGGCACCAGGCTGACGATGCGTTGCGGAGTTCTAAATTCAGGGTTGAGGGCAAGGCTCGGGGGGCGCGGGCGCCCCCCGAGTATGGCTGGCGCCTTCAGGGGCGTTCCGGGCGTGTCGCCTTTTCTTACTCCAGAAGGGCGGGGCCCTTCTGGAGCAGGCGTGAGCTTCCGGCCCAAATGCGGATCCACCACCTTCCCAAGCCCCGTGGGACACAGGTCCAGCAGGGGGCAGGCGGCGCAATCCGGCCGGCGGGCGTCGCAGACGCGGCGGCCGTGGAAGATGAGCTGGTGGTGCAGCTCGATCCAGTCTTCCCGGGGGAAGGCCCGGCAGAGGTCCGCCTCCACCTTCTCGGGTGTGGGGGCCTTCGACAGGCCCAGGCGCCGGGCCACCCGGAAGATGTGGGTGTCCACCGCCAGGGCCGGCACGCCGAAGGCGTTGGCGAGGACGACATTGGCGGTCTTCTGGCCCACGCCGGGCAGGGCTCCGAGCGCGGCGGGATCGGAGGGCACCACGCCACCATGCCGCGCCATCAGGGCCTGTCCGAGTCCGATGAGGTTCTTCGCCTTGTTGCGGAAGAAGCCCGTGGATTTGACGAGGGCCTCGACCTCCTCCTGGCGGGCCTCGGCCAGGGCCGCCGCATCCGGGAAGCGGGCGAAGAGGGCCGGGGTGGTCAGGTTCACCCGGGCGTCCGTGCAC
>JAMPXL010000286.1 GCA_023701165.1 Geothrix sp.
ACGGGACCCTGCTTCGACGCCCCGCCCTTGGACCTCACCCATGACTCACCTGGACGACCTGATCAAGGAGACCCTGGTCTTCATCGCCCAGAAGGGCTGGACCCTATCCCACGACGGGTTCTTTCCCGCCCTCGTCAGCTTCCTCGGAGAGCGCCTTGGCGTGGAGTACGCCCTGGTGGATGAGCTGCTGCCGGGGCAGCGTGCGCGGACCGTGGGGCTCTACGCCGCCGGGAAGCTGGTTCCGGACATGGAGTACGACCTGAAGGGGACGCCCTGCGAGAGCGTCATGGGCAAGACCCTCTGCTGCTACCCGCGGGACATCCAGCGCCTTTTTCCCGAGGACACACTGCTCCAGCAGATGGGCGCCGAGAGCTACCTGGGCATCCCCCTCTGGGATTCCCGGGGGGCCCCCGTCGGCCTGATCGCGGTGATGGGGCAGAAGCCCCTCGAGAACCGCGAGCAGGCGGAGGCCATCCTCCAGATGGTGGCCGTGCGGTGCGCCCACGAACTGGAGCGGAAGCGCTCGGAGGAGGAGCGCCGGCAGATCCAGGTGGAGCTGCTGCGCTACCAGAAGCTGGAATCCGTCGGACGGCTGGCCGGAGGCGTGGCCCATGACATGAACAACGTGCTGGCGGCCATCATGGGCGTGTCCTCGGTCCTGCAGGCCCGGTTCGCCACCGATCCCGAGGTGTCGCGCAACCTCGATCTCATCCTCAATGCGGCCTCCCGCGGGCGGAGCCTGGTGAAGAGGCTTACGGAGTTCTCGCGAGAGGGGCTGCAGGATGCCCGTCCCCTGGACTTGAACGGCCTGATCCGCCAGGAGGCGGATCTGATGCGCCAGACCACCTTCGGCCGGGTGGAGATCACCCTCGACCTGCAGGAACCCCTGCCTGCGGTGGTGGGTGAGGCCGCCTCCCTCAGCAATGTCCTGATGAATCTCTGCGTGAATGCCATGGACGCCATGCCGGAGGGGGGGCGGCTGACCTTCCGCTCGCGGAGCGCGTCCCCCGGTGCCGTGGAAATCTCCGTTCAGGACACAGGGCAGGGCATGACCCCGGAGATCCGGGCCCGCGCCATGGATCCCTTCTTCACCACGAAGCCTCCGGGCCAGGGCACGGGGCTTGGGCTCTCCATCGTCTTCGGGGCCGTGAAGGCCCATGGGGGGGCGGTGGACCTCCACAGCGAAGCGGGCCTGGGGACGACGGTGACCCTCCACCTTCCGGCCCAGGCGGACCACGGGCCGGAGGCCCCGCCAGCGGCGGCGGCGCAGGCCACCGAACCGCGTTCCCTCGCCATCCTGCTGGTGGACGACGAGCCCCTGATCCTGGCCTCCGCCTCGGCCCTGTTCAGCCATTTCGGACACCGGGTGGAGTTGGCGGAAAACGGCCAGGCCGGCCTGGACCAGCTGCGGGGGGGGCTGGCGGTGGACCTCGTGATCCTCGACCAGAACATGCCCGGCCTCAGCGGCCTGGAGACCCTGCGTCAGATCCGGAGCTCGCACCCCGAGCTGCCCGTGATCATCTCCACGGGCCGGGTGGAGCCGGAGGTGGAGGCGGTCCAGCGGGAAGGCTCCCGCGTGTGGCTCCTCCCGAAGCCGTTCACGGCCCGGGAACTCCAGGCGGCCGTCCACGCGGCCTGCCCTTAGGTTTTCATAGGGGCCTCTCGTGGAGGCTGCTCAGGCGGGCTGGGCGGCGATGCTGAGGTCGGAGGGCCGGAAGAAGAACTGCACGTTGGCAGGCTCGGCGTCTTCGGTCCACTCCCAGCAGCCGGGGTCGGCCAGGATCGCCTGGGCCAGCGCCACATGCAGGGCGTGGCCGGCGGCGTGGGCCTCCACGAGGCCCAGCAGGGGGGCGCCCAGCAGGGCCAGATCGCCCACCAGATCGAGCATCTTGTGGCGCACGGCCTCGTCTTCGAAGCGCAGGGATTCGTTCAGGGGGCCGTCGGCGCCGAAGACCACGGCGTTGTCCAGGCTGCCACCCAGGGCGAGTCCGCGGGACCGCATGAGGTCGATCTCCTGGGCCAGGCAGAAGGTGCGGGCGGCGCCCAGCTCCCGGCGGTACTTTTCCGGGGTGAGGCTCAGCTCGCGGCTCTGGCGGCCCAGGGCGGGAATGGGAAAATCAATGACGTAGCGCAGGCGCAGGCCGTCGTAAGGGAGGGCGCGGATCCAGCGGTCGCCGTTCCGCACCTCCACGGGCCGCGTGATCTTCAGGAAGCGCCGGCGGCCCTCCAGGGGCTTGGCGCCCGCCTGGAGGATGGCGTCCACCCAGGGAGCGGCGCTGCCATCCAGGATGGGCAGTTCCTCGGCGTCCACCTCGATGCGGAGGTGCTCGATCTCCAGCCCGGCCAAGGCGGACAGCAGGTGCTCGATGGTCTGGAGGCGGACCCCATCCTTCACCAGGGTGGTGGCCAGGACCAGATCGCCGGCCAGATCGGCCTTGGCGGGGATCTCGGTACCCGTGGGGAGGTGGACGAAGACCAGGCCCGAAGGCGCAGCCACGGGCACCAGCCGCACCGAGCAGGGGCGGTTGCCGTGCAGGCCATGGCCCGAGATGGTGATCTCGCGGCTCAGGGTCTGGGGCGTGGTGCTGCGGGGCATGGTCTGTCCTCGCAGATTGGTAAGCCAGTATTATGCCGTTTGTCTACTCAAATCATTTCATGATTTGAGTAGTGGTGGCGACGGCCCTGATGTGGGTTCATCCACCACACACCGTGGTCAGGGGTCAGCGCGGCTGAGTCCGCTCCCAGTCCTCAGGGGTGGTGAGCTTCAGATTGGAGCTGGGACTGGAGATCAGCTTCACCGCCAGGCCCAGGCGCTCCAGAAGGGCCACGTCATCGGTGCCCATGAAGCCGGCTTCGCCCGCAGATCGGAAGGCTTGGAGCCAGGTGCCCAACCGGGCGATCTGGGGGGTCTGGGCCCGGAAGAACTCCTCCCGGGGCTCGGTGCCCAGCACGCGGCCCTGGGAATCGACCCGTTTGAGGGTGTCGGTGGAAGGCTCGCCCAGCAGTACGCCGTCGAAACGGTTCAGGGCCTCCAGCGCCTCCCAAAGGGGGGCGGTGGGGGGGAAGGGGCGGACGGCATCGTGGATCATGACCGGGGCCATGGGCAGGTCGGGCAGGGC
>JAMPXL010000287.1 GCA_023701165.1 Geothrix sp.
CATCCGGGTTGCCTCTGCGAAAGCTGGTGTGTGGTAACAACAGCTTCCCAGCTCAACCCGGATGAACAACCTCCTTGGCAGTTACAGCTAGCGCACGGTTTCCCGCGCGATCATCAGTTCTTCGTTGGTGGGCACCACGGTGACGGCCACCTTGGAATCCGGCGTGCTGATGATCCGCTCGCCGGTGCCGTGCTCGTTGGCCTCGGGGTCCAGCTTGACGCCCAGGAAGCTGAGCTTGCTGCAGACCTTGGCCCGGACGAAAGTGCTGTGGGTGCCGATGCCGGCGGTGAAGGTGATGGCGTCGACGCCGTCGAGCACCGTGGCGTAGGCGCCGATGTACTGCCGCACGTTGTAGGTCAAGAGGTCGCGGGCCAGGCGGGCGCGGTCATTGCCCTGCTCGGCGGCGCGCTCGATCTCGCGGAAGTCGGAGGAGACGCCGGAGATGCCCAGCAGTCCTGACTTCTTGTTGAGCAGATCCGTGATTCCGTCGTAGTCGAGGTGCTCGTACTCCATGAGCATTTCCACCACGCTGGGGTCGATGGTGCCGCAGCGGGTGCCCATGATGACGCCCTGGAGGGGCGTCATGCCCATGCTGGTATCCATGCTCTTGCCGTTGTTCACGGCGCAGATGCTGGTGCCGTTGCCGATGTGGCAGGTGACGATCTTGAGGGCCCGGAGGGGGCGGCAGAGCAGGATGGCCGTGCGGGCCGCCACGAAGGCGTGGCTGGTGCCGTGGAAGCCGTACCGGCGGATGCCGTACTTCTGGCTGATCTCGTACGGAATGCCGTAGATGCGGGCATGGTCCGGGATGTTGTGGTGGAAGGCCGTGTCGAAGACGGCGACATGGGGCACATCGGGGAAGGCGGCCATGGCCGTGCGGATGCCCAGGGCGTTGGCGGGGTTGTGCAGGGGCGCGTACATCGCGAAGTGGTCGATGTCCTGGAGCACCTCGTCCGTCACCAGCACCGAGTCCCCGTACTTGGGACCGCCATGGACCACGCGATGACCCACGGCGTGGATGGGCGTCTCGTGGAGCACGGCCGTGCGCAGCCGGTCGAGGATGGCCTCCAGGGCCTCCTTGTGGGTGGGCAGGGGCATGGTCTCCTTGCGCTTGTCGCCGGCGAGGGTGCAGGCCAGGTTGGCCTCGCCCAGGCCGATGCGCTCGGCCATGCCCTCGGCGATGGAGACTTCCTTCGCCATGTCGAAAAGGTTGAACTTCAGGCTCGATGAGCCGGCATTCAGAACGAGAACGAACACGATTTCCCCCATGACAGGGATAGTCTAGCGGTCTGACCACGTGACCGGTGCCGCATTGTGGATGATACGGTCGTTATGCTGTCCGGAACCGGCGAGTCAACATTTGCATCTGCTGGGCCAGGCGGGCCAGTTCTTCCGTGGTCCGGGCCGTCTCCTGGACCGTGTTGGCCAAGCCCTGGGCCGCGGCTGCGTTCCGTTCGACCGTGGCGGTGACGGACACCACGGATTGGACCACCTCGGCTCCTGACCGGGCCTGTTCCGCCATGGCTGCGGCGATCTGCTTCACATGATGGGCGTTGTCACGGACGTTCTGTTCGATGCCTTCGAGGCTTCGCGCCGCCTCCTGGACCGACCGGGCGCCGTGGGCCACCCGGTCCCCGCTCTCCTGGATCAGCCCCGTGATTTCCTTGGCGGCCGCTCCACTGCGCTCCGCCAGTTTCCGGACCTCCTCGGCCACCACCGCGAATCCCTTTCCCATGGTTCCCGCCTTGGCAGCTTCGATGGCGGCATTCAGGGAGAGCAGGTTGGTCTGGCGGGCCATGTCGGTGATGACGGTGGTGACGCGGTTGACCCTGGAGGAGCTTTCTTCGATGGCCTGCATCGCCAGCCCCGTCTCCTGGATGCTTGAAAGCCCCTTTTCTCCGGCGGCCTGGGACTGGTCCGCGAGTTCACCGGCCTGGCGCGTGCTCTGCTGGACCCGGTGGATGTTCCCGCTCATCTCCTCCAGGGCGGCGCTGGAGGCCGTCATGGCCTTCTGCTCGAGCGAGGCGCGGTCCCGCAGATCCTCCGCAGTCCGGTTGAGCTGATCCGTAGTGGCGGCCAGCTGGGCGGCGGCCGAGGCCGTGCCCTCGGCCGACTGGGAGATGAGGGCGATGTCCCGGCTGAGGTGCTCCAGAACCTGGTCCAGGGTCCGGCACATGTCGCCGAGTTCGTCCCGGCTGGTGGCGCGGCTCCTTTGAGTCAGGTCGCCTTCGGCCAGCGCCGACAGAGCCCTTCCAAGCTGGTCGAGGGTGCGCCGCATGGCCCGGCTGACGGCGAAGGAGATGCTGAACCCCAGTCCAGCTGCGACGAGGACGCCGAGGGCCATGATTCCTTCGCTGGCGCGGGTCCGGGAGGTGGCCAGGGCGACCAGGGCCTGATTGGCGGCCACCTGGCGTTCGATGACCCCATTGAAAGCCTCCTTGGCCTCCTCCACCCAGCGGAGGTTCGCTTTCATATAGACATCCTTGATGTTGGCGTCCTGGCTCTCCTTGGCCACCCGCATCAGTCCCGGGAAGGCCCGGATGTAGCTGCGCATGCTTTCGATCCCGGCAGCCAGGGCCTCCTGGTCGGTCTTGGACCAGGGCTGGTTCAGGACAACACCGAAGGAAGCCTCCAGATCGGCTTCGAGTTCTCTGAGATGGGGCAGGCGCTTCTCGACGAATCCCGGTGCGTTGGCTCCCCCCAGGACGCCCAGCTGCTCAGCCCGGACCAGCATGAGCTGATGCCGGGCCTGGGCCAGGGAGTTCATCCGGGGGGTGCTCTGCGCCAGCTCCCGCTGGATCGCCAGCCCCTTGTCCAGGCTGAACCAGCCCAGCAGGAAAACGCCCAGCAGAATGGCCAGCTGCGCCCCCAGGAGCAGGAGGAACTTCCCCTGGACGGTCAGGTTCATCAGAAGACGCCGAAGGCTCATGGAGGGACTCCTACGGCCTTCCCCTCGTCCATTCATGACCTATGGATAAGAATTGAATGTTCATAGAGTGCCTAACAAAACCCCCACGGGGCCGCGCGAGGGCCGCCGGGCGAGCGAGGCGAGGAACGGGAGGAGACGCGTAGCGGGTACTACGCGCGACGAGCGTGACGCGGCATCGCGACGCCC
>JAMPXL010000288.1 GCA_023701165.1 Geothrix sp.
GCAAAACGGGGCTGGAGGTGGGAGGCTCCAGACTCTCTAGACTGTCCCCATGCCTTCCCCCTCCCCCACGCCCTGGGCCCTGCCGCCCGAGGTTCCCTGGCCCCGGTTCCTGCGGATGCTGCGCCTGGCGGATCCCCCCAGAGGCTGGCTGGAGGCTGCGGCGGAGCTGCCGGAACTGAGGAAGCGCCCCCTGCTGCTGCGCTGGATCGCCCAGCACCCCAAGGCCCCAGCCCACCTCCGGGCCGCGCTCATGGCCCGGCTGCCCTGGCGCGGCCTGGCGGCGGTGGCGGCAGACGCGGCCGCCCATCCCCAGGCCCGGCAGCAGGCCACGGAAAAGCTCCAGCAGCTCTGGGCGGGGCTGACCACGGGAGAGCGCCGCAGCCTGGCCCTGCACGCGCCCCGCCCCCTGTGGGCCCTGATCTGGCGGGCGCCCAGCAGCAGCGTCCTCGGCGCCTTCCTCCAGAATCCCAAGCTCGGGATGGAGGCCCTGGCGGCGCTCATCCAGCCTCCCCTGCGCCCCGCCCAGGCTGAGGCCCTCGCCGCCTCCCGCTGGCGCGACGTCAGCCCCGTGGCCGATCAGGTGCTGAGGACCCTGGACCTCAGCCTGGCCCTGCCGGAATCCGGCCTCGTCCTGGGCCATGCGGCCCCCTGGATCCGGGCCCTGGACGAGGAGGCGCGCCTCCTCGCCGCCAGCCGCATCACCACGCCCGCGCTCCGGCGGATGGTGCATCCGCGGCGCGAGGGTGATTGACCCCTCAGCAGCGCTTCATTACCTCGGCCACGCAACGCTCGATGCCTACCCACACGTCGCTCAGCCGTGCGCCGTCGAACATGTAGGCCGGCGTGGTGACCAGCTTGAGGGCTTCGTCGATGACGATCTCCCGGGCGTTGGGGGTGTCCTGGTGGTGGTGCCCGAGCTTCTGCATGGCGGCGGCGCAGCCCGCATCGTGGCCCAGGGTCAGCTCCGCGGAGGCCTTGCCGGACAGGGCGAGGGCCACCAGGGCCGGGGCGATGCAGATGGCGCCCACGGGCTTCTTCGCGTCGAAGAAGGCCCCCACGAAGGCCGCCACGTCGGGCCGCACGTCCCCTCCGGCCCCCTTGAACGCGAAACTGCAGTGGTTCTTGGCCACCCCATAGCCGCCGGGCATCACCAGGGCATCGAAGTCGGCAGGCTTCGCCTTCGCCAGATCCAGGCACTGGCCCACCCGTGCGATGCGGCCGGCCTCCTCCAGGATGTTGCGGGTGGCGCCCGTGTCCGGTTCCCCGGTGGCGTGGTTGATGACGTGGTACTGCTGGGCATTGGGCGCGATGCACTGGAAAGCCGCCCCGTGCTGGTCCAGGGCCAGCAGCGTGAGCACCGCCTCCCGCACCTCCGCGCCGTCCAGGTGGCCGCACCCGGCCAGCAGCACTGCGACCTTGGGGGTCTTCGCCATGGGAACCTCCTGATGGATGGGTTGATTATCCACCCCGGGAACAGGCACCCCGGGCAATTCGTCTACCCTGGTCCCATGCGCCTGTCCTCCCGCCTTCCGCAAGGCTTCGAACCGAATGCCCTGTCGGCGGCGCTGGCGCGGCTGCGCGCGGAGGGGCGCGACATCCTCGACCTCACCGCCTCGAACCCCACGCGCTGCGGATTCCGATACCCCGAAGCGGAGATCCGGGCGGCCCTGTCCGGGCCCGCGGTGCTCGCCTACGACCCCGATCCACAGGGCTCCCGCGCGGCCCGGGAGGCCATCGCCGCCCACCACGGATGCGGGCTGCGCCCGGAAGATCTGCTGCTCACGGCCTCCACCAGCGAAGGCTACGGGCTGCTGTTCAAGCTGCTGGGCGACCCCGGCGACGAGGTGCTGGTGCCCAGCCCCAGCTACCCGCTCTTCGACTGGCTGGCGCGGCTGGAGGGCCTGACCGCCCGGGCCGTGCCCTCCTACTTCCACGACCGCTGGCACCTGGATCTGGGCGCCCTGGAGGCCGCGGCGGGCCCCCGCACCCGGGCCATCGTAGTGGTGAACCCCAACAACCCCACCGGACATTTCCTGTCTAAAACCGAGTGGGCCGGGCTCACGGATCTCTGCGCCCGAAGGGGCCTCGCCCTCCTGGTGGATGAGGTCTTCGCGGACTACGCCCTGGAGGCCCCGGCGGACCGCCTGCCCACAGCCCTGGCCGACGCCTCGCCGCCCTGCCCGGTCTTCCTCCTGTCGGGCCTCAGCAAGGTGGCGGCCCTGCCCCAGGTGAAGCTCGGGTGGATCGCCGTGCGGGGCCCCGGCGCGGCAGGCCACCTGGAGGCCCTGGCCTTCCTGGCGGATCAGTACCTGTCCGTGTCCGCCCCCGTGCAGGCCGCCGCTTCGACGCTGCTGGCGCTGGCCCCGGCGATCCGCCAGCAGGTCCAGGCCCGCCTGCGGATCAACCTCGCGGCCCTCGATGCCGCCCTGGCCCACCATCTCCACCTCACCCGCCTGCCGGTCGAAGGCGGGTGGTCGGTCCTCCTGCGGCGCCCCGCGGTGGATGCGGACGAGGCCTGCACCCTGAGGCTGCTGGAGGAGACCGCCACGCTGGCCCATCCGGGCTCCTTCTTCGACCTCCCGGGGGACGGCCACCTGGTGCTGAGCCTCCTCACACCGGAACAAACCTTCCATGACGGGCTGCTCCGCATCTTCCCCTGCCTCTGAGCGGCCTGCATAATCACCGGATCCCCATGAGCCCCCTCGCCTCCTGCCCCAGCTGCGGTGCCCCCCTCGCCTTCCGGCCCGGGACCATGGTGGCCGTCTGCCCTTACTGCAAGGCCCTGGCGGCCCGGCGGGACCGGGATCCCGAGCTCATCGGCAAGGTGGCCGACCTGGTGGAGACGGGCTCGCCCCTGGGCCTGGGCGCTTCGGGCCGCTACACGGGCCGCTCCTTCACGCTGGCGGGCCGCGTGCAGCTCAAGCACCCCCTGGGCGGCGTCTGGGACGAATGGTACCTGGCGCTGGACGACGGCCGCTGGGGCTGGCTGGCGGAAGCCCAGGGCCGCTTCTACCTCACCTTCACCCAGGCCCCCCGCGGGACGCTTCCCGCCCTGGAGAGCCTCCAGGCCGGCGGCCTCGC
>JAMPXL010000289.1 GCA_023701165.1 Geothrix sp.
CCAGGGTCTGCTTCACGCTGCGCAGCAGGGCGTCCTGCTCCAGGTCCGGCGAGGCCATCTCGGGCTCGGCCAGGGGCTCCACGCGGGCCTTGAAGAGGTTCTCCGTCTCGGTGAAGTACTCCACACGCACCCGCTGGAGGCCCTGCACCAGGGCCCGGATGCGCCCGTCCGGCAGCTTCAGCACGCGCATGATGAGGGCCGCCGTACCCACCTGGTAGAGGTCCTCGGGCCGCGGGTTGTCCACCTCCACCTGCTTCTGCGAGAGCAGCAGGATCATGCGGTTCTCCACCAGGGCCGTGTCCACGGCGCGGATGGACTTCTCGCGGCTGACGCTCAGGGGCAGGATCACATAGGGGTAGACCACCACGTCCCGCAGGGGCAGCACCGGCAGTTCCTCGGGCAGCTTGGGGGATTCGTCGGGCGTGGGGGGCAGGAGGACATCATCGGCCACGGAAAAACCTCGGCCCCCAGGATACCCCTACTTTTTCCGGGTCCTGGGGACGGGAGCCTCGGCCTCACCCGGGAACAGGGCCTGGGGCACCGGCTTGACGGCCTCCGGCGCAGGGGGGGCGGCAGGCGTGGCCCCGTTCCGCGCCCCCGCGGCCTCTTTGTGCATGAGCCCCTCCAGGGCCTTCACGAAGTCAGGCAGGTCCTTGAAATCGCGGTACACGCTGGCGAAGCGCACATAGGCCACCTGATCGAGGCCCTTCAGCTCGTCCATGATCAGCTCGCCCAGCTCCCGGCTGCGGATCTCGCGGTCGGGCCGCTCCATGAGCCGGGCGTGGAGATCGCCCACCAGCTGCTCGATGCGGGCCAGGGACACGGGCCGCTTCTGGCAGGCCAGCAGCAGGCCCTTCATGACCTTCTGGCGGTCGAAGGGCTCGCGCCGGCCGTCCTTCTTGAGGATCACCAGGGGCACCTCCTCCACCCGCTCGTAGCTGGTGAAGCGGCGGGCGCAGGACAGGCATTCCCGGCGCCGCCGGATGGAGTCGCCCTCGCGGGACTCCCGCGAGTCCACCACCTTGTCCTCGAGATGTCCGCAGAAGGGACAGCGCACGAAAGCTCCTAGACCTCGACCACGCGGGGCTCCATGACGGCCTCGCAGGTGACGGAGTTGGCCACGAAGCAGTACTTGTGGGCCTTCTCGAAGAGCTCCACCACCTTGGCCATGCTGGTGCCCCGCGTCACGCGGATGACGGGGCGCAGGCGCACCTGGGTGATGCGCGTGACCTTGTCCACGGTGTCCAGCACCGCCTCCGCGTGATCCTCGTAGCCCACGACCTCCACCTTGGCCTTGGCGCAGAGCGCCAGGAAGGTGAGCATGTGGCAGGTGGCCAGGGCCGAGCCCAGCAGATCCTCGGGGTTCCAGCGGGAGGCATCACCGGCGTATTCCGGGGCGCTGCTCACCGCCAGGGGGTGCTTGCCCGCGTTCGAGACGGTGGCGTTGCGGGTGTAGGAGCCATCGAGGGTGTTGCCGCTCCAGGCGAGGGTGAGGGGGTAGGAATGGGCCATGGCGCGCCTCGTGGAAGTCCGGCCCCAGGATGCCACAGCCGCGCGTGCTAGCCTGGATCCGCCTTCCGGAGCCGCCATGCGCCTGTTGATTCCCGCGACCCTGGCCCTGCTGCCGATCCCCGTCCAGGCCCAGTTCTGGAGCGAGCTCGCCAATCCCAAGGTGGAGGTGGTGGTCGTGCATCCCCCGGGGCTGGGCCTGAAGGTGGAGCGCCTGGCCTTCGCTCCCGCCCGGGACCTCCATTCCCGGGAGCTGGCGGACGCCCTCACGGCCGAACTGGTGCAGGGCCGCCAGGTGGAGGTGGTGGACCGCGCCCACCTCGACGCCGTGCTGAAAGAGCAGGAACTGGGCGCCAGCGGCTACGTGGAGCCCGCCACCATCGCCCGCCTGGGCAAGCTGCTGGGACCCAGCGTCCTGGTGATCGTGAACGTGAACCGCTCGGACCTCAGCCGCAACCAGTCCGTCAAGGAGGAGCGCAGCACGGATTCCAAGACCAAGCGGGAGGTCGTCCGGTTCAAGCGCACCAGCATCACCAGCCTGGATTTCAGCGCCACCGTGCAGGTCGTGGACCTCAGCACGGGCCGCGTCTTCGGTGCCCAGCGCCTGGAGGATGCGCCCAGCCTCAGCAACACGTCGTACGAGGGATATCCGGCCTATCCGCGCGATTCCGAGGTGCGCCGCCTGGCCTTCGAGACCGCCAAGGCGAAGGTGCTGCGCATGCTCGTGTCCTGGAGCGAGGTCCGCAAGCTCACCTTCTTCGATGACGAGGTCTTCGGCATGGAGAAGGCCCACGACCGGCTCAAGGCCCGCGACACCCGCGGAGCCCTGGATCTGGCGCTGGAGGGCCTCGAGCAGTCGCGGCTGGACAAGGGGCAGAAGCCCAAGTACTACCCCCGGGCCCAGTACAACGTGGGCATCATCCGCTTCATCCAGGGCCAGTACGAAGAGGCCCTGCCCCACCTGCGCGCGGCCCTGGACATGCAGCCCGACGCCAGCATCTTCCAGACCGCGCTGCGCGAATGCCAGGAGGCCCTCCAGCTCCAGGAGGCCCTCCGCCGGGCCGAGAGCCGCAGTGAGCCCGCTTCCAGGATCGAATCCGCGCCCCCGCCGAAGCCGGATGCCGCTCCCGCCAAGGCCAGCCCCGAAGCGCGCCTCCAGAGGCTCCAGGAACTCCACAAGAAGGGCCTGCTGGACAAGAAGGACTACGAAGCCAAGAAAGCGGAGATCCTCAAGGAACTTTAACGGGGATAATCGGGGTTCTGTCTTCCGGAGCCCCATGCCCACGCCCGCCCGCCTCCACGTCGCCCACGCCCTCCATGAAGTCTTCGGGGAGAAGGGCCGCGTGCCGGACTTCTGGGACCGCGAGCTGGGCGAGGACGCGCACCTGGCCCAGGCCCTTCTCGGTCTCTGCCTGCGCCGCTGGGGCCGGATCCAGGCCTGGGTGAAGCCCAAGCTGAAGGATCCCGACCGGGGCGTGCCCCTGGGCACCCGGGTGGCCCTGGCCATGGGCCTCGCGCAGCTGGCCTGGCTGCCCGGCGTCAGCGACCACGCCGCCGTGAATGAATCCG
>JAMPXL010000290.1 GCA_023701165.1 Geothrix sp.
ACGTCACCCCGCTCATCGACATCGTGCTGGTGCTCCTCATCGTGTTCATCGTGATGGTGCCTGGCCTCGACAAGGCCACCAAGGTCGTGGTGCCCCAGGTCCAGGTGACCTCCACCCCGCCCAAGCCTGATCCGAACAACATCCTGATCCAGGTGGACCAGGACGGCACGATGACCCTCCAGCAGGACAAGGTCGACGCCGAAGGCATCAAGGCCCAGCTGCCCGATGCCGTCATGCTGCAGCCCCTCAACTACCGGAAGGTCTTCCTGAAGGTGGACGAGGACGTGAAGTTCCAGGCCATGGTGGACGTGCTCGACGCCATCCGCGTCGCCTCGGACATCGCGAAGAAGAAGTCCCTCGAACAGCTCGACAAGTTCCAGGGCCAGGATGGCGGCGACGTGAAAGTGGCCGTCTCCCTGAAGCGGCGCATCACCGCGGCGCCCGTCAGCTAGGTTTCCCCGATCCAAGAAAGGGCCCTCCGGGGCCCTTTTTCATGCCTTCCGGTGCCCCATCACCGTGCCGTAGGCCACGCCCGCCACGGTGATGAGAACCCCCGCCAGTCCCAGGCCCGTGGCCCGCTCCCCCAGCAGGGGCACCGCCAGCAGGTACTGGACGATGGGCAGGAGCTGGAGCCAGACCGCCGCCTCGGACACGGCCAGGGTGCCGTAGGCTTCGGACATCAGGAGCTGCCCCCCGAAGGCCAGCAGGCTCATGAGGAGGGCGAGCCCCCAGGGGCCCGCGCCCCCCGGCCAGGGGGACAGGGCGAAGGGCAGCACCACCGGCAGGCCCGCCAGGCAGAAAAAGAAGAAGATGGTGGCGGCATTCTCCGTGTGGCGCGCGGCCCGGATGGCGTTGGCGCTGGTGGCCGCGAAGACCGCCGCGGCCAGGGCCGCCAGCTCCCCGCGGCCGAAGCCGAAGCCCTGGTGGCCCTGGCGGAGCACCAGCGCCACGCCCAGGGAGGCCGCCAGGACGGCCAGCCAGAGGTGGACTGTGGGCCGTTCCTTGAAGATGGCCAGGGACATGGCCACGGCGATCACCGGGAACACGTTGTAGAGGAGGCCCGCCTCCCCCGCCGGGATGTGGGCCAGCGCGTAGAAGTAGAGCACCACCACCGCGCCGCCGGAGAGTCCCCGGGTCACCAGCAGCCGGTAGTTGCTGGGCCGGTAGAGGCCCGGGATCAGCCCGAAGGCCGCGAGGCTCAGCACCGCGCCCACCACGAAGCGCAACACCGCGAGGTGGCCCGCCGTAAAGCCCACGTCCGGCTGCGTGAGCTTCCGGGCCAGGATGGCCATGAGGCCGAAGCAGAGCGCGGAGCCCGCGAGCTCCACGCGGGCCACCGTGCGGCGGCGGGACAGGGCAAGGATGTCTGGCATCCCATGATTCTTCCATGCCTCCGGGCTTCGCCCGGAGGTTAACCACGGCCGCCAGGCGGCCGTGGCAAGAACGACTTCATGGGTTGTAGGCGCCCTGGGGCAGGTTCAGGCCGGCGGCGTGGAAGGAGGACTGCAGCGCCCCGCCCCGGAAGGCGCCGCGGTCCGCGGCTTCCAGGTGATCCAGCAGGTGGGACAGGTTGGCGCCGCTGGGCACCGTGGGCACGCCCAGATCCGCCGCCAGCTGGGGCAGGGTCAGGTCATCCAGGAAGGTGCCTTCCTCGCGGACGACCACGCCCCGCAGGGTGTACTGGTCCGTGGGACCGGTGTGGGTGCGGAGGCTGGAGGAGGGCACCACCACTGCGTCCACCCAGCCGGCACGCCCGGTCCGGGCTTCCCGGTCCGCATGGGCCGCATACTTGAGGTCCTCGCCGCAGAGCAGGCCCGCCACGGTGACGCTCTCGCCGAAGCTGACGTTCTCCGCCGCCGCCACCCGCAGGTGGCTGCCCACCTGGCGGTTAAGCTCAGCCGCGACGCGGCTGAGCACCGGCGCGAAACTCGCGCCGGTCAAGAGGAGGACTCGACGCCCCGTGAATCCCCTTGCCCGTGGAGACTTGATGAAGCGGCGGCTGTGCTCCAGGAACCGGCGCACCAGGCCCACGCCGTTCTCCAGCTGGGCCCAGGACCGCGAATAGAAGGCCCGCCCCGGCACCTCGACGCCTGCCCGGGTGAACCACTCGTCCGCCAGCAGCAGCCAGGGTTCCCCCTCATTGGCCTTGGCGTACTTCCGCACCTCCGGCGTCCACCGGGCCACCCAGTCCCGGGCAAACCCCTCGCCCACATCCTGCACCAGAGGCAGGTGCTCCCGGTGGCCCGTGAGCCCCACGGGCACACAGGAAAGGCTTAGCACGCTGCCCCGGCCCTCCTTCCGCCGCGCCCATAGGTCGTCCACCGTCTGCTGCCAGATGGCGCCGTCGTTGAGCCCCGGCGCCACCACCGCCTGGGTGTGGACATCGATGCCCCCATCCAGAAGCCGGTCGATCTTGCGGAGGATGTCGCCTTCGCGGGGATTGCCCACCACCTTCACCCGGGCCACGGGATCCGTGGCGTGGACTGAGACATGGATGGGGCTGAGCCGCTCGCGCACGATGCGGTCCAGCTCTGTGTCGTCGCTGCTGGAGAGCGTGGTGAAGTGGCCGTAGAGGAAGGACAGGCGCACATCCTCGTCCTTGAGGTAGAGCGATTTCCGGAAGCCCTTGGGCATCTGGTGCACAAAACAGAAGACGCAGTTCTGCTTGCAGACCTTCACCTCATCCTGGGCCAGGTCCACGCCGATGCCTTCGCCTCCGTTCTCCACGGCGGCCTCGAAGGTGCTGCCATCCGGCCGCTGCACGAGCAGCACCGCCTCGTCCTCGCGGGTGATGAGGAACTGGTAGTTCAGCTGGTCCAGCACCGCCTCGCCGTGGATCTCCAGCAGGGTGTCGCCGGGCCGGACCCCGGCCTCCTCTGCCAGGCTGCCGGGTTCCACCGTGATGATCTGGACGCCTTTCTGGGCCAAGGGGACGCTCCATGCTCCGGATTCCCTGGCGGGAATCCGGAGGTAGATTGTCTCATCCGAAAGGCTTTATGGCTTTTCCTATCTCCGGCCCGCCAGGGCCGGAGCCATCCTACTGCGCGGCGGCCTTCGCCGCCTTCCGTGCCTCCA
>JAMPXL010000291.1 GCA_023701165.1 Geothrix sp.
CGAGGGCGCTGGCGACGCCGGCGCGGCCCGTGTTCAGGCGCAGGGGCTCGGCCAGGGCGGGCAGCAGGGCCTCCGGTTCGATGAGGCCCTGCTGGGCCATGGCCGCGAGGCTCTGGGCCGCCGTGTCCAGGCCGAACTCGATGCGCCGGGCCCGGTGCGGGGCCGCCTCGTTGGCCTGGTCCAGATGGCGGGTCAGGGGCGCGGCCTTCTCCTCCATGGCGGCGAGGAGGGTGTCCAGCAGGAAGCCGTCCAGCAGGCCCAGACCCTGGGCGCGCAGGCCGCCGGCGGCGGCCTGGACGCGGTCCGCCTGCCCCGAGGCCAGCTCCGCCAGGACTTCCGGCCGCTCCGTGCCCCACCGGCTGGCCAGGGCCTGGTGGATCCGCTCCAGCAGCTCGGGCCGGGGCAGGGCGCGCAGGGCCACGAGGAGGAGCCGGAGCTCGCGGTCTTCCAGGGCCTCCTGATGGGTGGCCTTCAGGTGGTCGAGGAGAAAGGCCGCCGCCTCCGGCGTGCCGATCTGGCCCACCAGGCGGAGGGCGTGGCGGAAGACCAGGGGGTCGGCATGGGCCGCGGCGCCCTTGAGCGCCTCCAGGCTGTCCGGCGTGAGGAGCCTCCCGAGCTGGTGGGCGCCTTCGTTGGCGTCCGCAGGCTGGGCGCTCCCCTGGAGGAGGCGGGCGAAGTGGTGCTGGAAGGCCTCGGCGGGATCCGCCTCCCGCAGGGCCCGGTCCACGGCTTCCCGGAAGCCGGGTGTGGCGCGGCTCTGGGAGAGGGCGCGCAGGGCCGCCACGGCCGCGGGGATCCGCATCCGTCCGAGGGCGCGCACGCCGGTCTCGAACAGCGGAAGCTCCTTTTCATGGCGGAGCAGGCGCTCGACCACGGGCAGCCATTCGGGCCAGGGATGGTAGTGGCAGAACTCCAGCGTGAGCTGCCGCAGGCCCGCGGGGCAGGAGACGCGCTGCACGCGGCCCGCCAGCTCCTGCACGGCCGCGGGGCCCTCTTCCAGGGTGGCCCGGAAGAAGGCCAGCTGGCCGGCCCGGCTGCCGGGGTCGAGGCGGTCCAGGAACAGTTCGAAGGAGGTCTGCTTCATGGAGCGCATGGCGGATCCTTCGGGCCAGGGCCATCCTGCCGCGGGGCCATGATCACCTCCGCGCCAGCTGGGCGGCCACATGGTCGGCGATGAGGCCTTCCACGAAGGGCGTGACGCCTTCGAACTCGACGCCCACCAGGACGTAACCGGCGGTCTTTCCGGCCACCTTGCCGAGCATCCGCAGGATCACCGCCGAGAGGGGCACCAGGGGCAGGTCGGGGTGGTCGAGGGTGAAGGCTTCGAGCACATCCCCCACCTCCAGGTCCCGGGCGTCGGCCATCTGGATCTCCAGCCCGCAGCCGCCCGCGCTGAGGTTCGCCAGGCGGCCATCCTGGATCTCCAGCCCCTTGGCCCGGAAGCGGACCAGATAGCCCCGGTCCGTGGTGCTCAGGCGGGGGTGCCGCCGCTTTTCGTGCTCGATGGACATGAGAGCTGCTTCTCCAGCGATGTGAAAGGCCTGGCGCCGGGGCACCGAGGCCGATGCCTCTGCATCGGCTCCGGGGCTGCCAGACTGGTGTTTTGACGGGGCTGGACGCGATGGCGAAGAAGAAGGGTGGATGGATGCGGCAGCTGCTCCGGGGGCTGGCCTGGGCTGCCGGCGGTTTCGTGGCCGGGTGCGTCCTGCTGGTGCTGACCTTCCGCTTCGTCCCGGTGGCGGTGTCGGGGCTGATGGTGCAACGGCGGGTGGAGTCCTGGTTCAGCGGCAAGCCCTATGTTTCGCGGCACCAGTGGGTGCCGCTGGAGGACATCTCGCCCAGCCTGGGGGTGGCGGTGATCGCGGCGGAGGACCAGACCTTCGCGGAGCACTTCGGCTTCGACTGGCAGGCCATCGAGAAGGCAGTGCAGCACAACGAGAAGAGCCGCCGCAAGCGCGGGGCCTCCACCGTGTCCCAGCAGACGGCCAAGAACGCCTTCCTCTGGAACAGCCGCTCCTGGACGCGGAAGGGCCTGGAGGCCTGGTTCACGCTGCTGATCGAGGCGGGCTGGTCGAAGAAGCGGATCCTGGAGGTCTACCTGAACATCGTCGAGTTCGGGGATGGCGTCTACGGGGCCGAGGCGGCGGCGCGCACCTACTTCGGGAAATCGGCCAAGCGGCTCACGCCGGGCGAGGCCGCCCTGCTGGCGGCGGTGCTGCCCAATCCCCGCAAGTTCCGCGCGAACGCCCCCAGCGACTACATCCGGGGTCGCCAGGCCTGGATCCTCGGGCAGATGCGGCAGCTGGGGGGCGAGCAGGTGGTGAGGGATCTGGAGGCGAAGCTTTAGTCCCAGGTCAAGTCCCCGTCCCGGGAGCTGCTGCGCAGGTCCACGGCGCGGCTCTGGATGCAGAGGGCCGGGGTCTGCTCGAAGCGCTGGACGAGGACCGTTCCGGCTTCGGGCCGGCCCGCCACGCCAGCCCATCCGTCCCGGCCGGAGCGCTTGGCGGCATAGAGGCAGCGGTCGGCGATCCGCACCTGGTCCTCCCAGGAGGCCGACTCCAGGTGGTCGGACTGGAAGGGGAAGAGGGAGAAGCCGATGGAGCAGGTGAGGGCCACCGGGGCCGCGAGGCCCAGGTCGAAGGCGTGCCCCCGCACGGCCTGGTGGAGCCGGGCCACCACGGTGGCGGCGCCCTCCAGGTCGGCGGTGTGCCCCACGAACAGGATCTCCTCGCCGCCCCAGCGGATGAGGAAGTCGGATTCCCGGGCCTCCCGCTTGAGGACGTCCGCCACCTGCTTCAGGGCCAGGTCGCCCGCGGCATGGCTCCAGGTGTCGTTCACGCGCTTGAAATGGTCGAGGTCGATCATGGCGAAGACCAGGCAGGCTTCGCTGGAGCGCTCGGTGCCCTGGCGGTCCCGCTGGGCGCGCAGGACGCGGGCCAGGACGGGGGGGAGCTCCCCTTCCAGGTAGCGCCGGTTGCGCAGGCCCATGAGGGGGTCCGTGGTGGAGATGGTGGCGAGGGCGAGGTTGCTCAGCTCCAGGGCCTCGGTGCGCTGGTAGACCAGGGTC